>JALOMD010000284.1 GCA_025455595.1 Cytophagales bacterium
GCACATCAGTCGGTAATTTCGGCCAATCACTATGAGAAGAAAGTGATTCCCGAGTTCGGCTTCAAACAAGCCCAGCAGCAGTACAAACTCATTGACGACCTGCCCGTGCAACCGAACGCAAACGAGGAAAAACCCGTAGGCATTGTCGTCCGCCCGAATGGGAAATAATTTGTAGCACATGCTTCAGCCTGTGCGAAATGCGAAGCATTTCTTACACACAGCGTAATAGAAATAGTATCTTTTTGTTGATTCGAACCCGCCTTCGGCGGCGCACAGGCTAAAGCATGTGCTACAAGTACCGGCGTTTTAAGCAAAAATTGTCCAAAACGCTGACTATTACCCAAAAACAATTTTATCAATTTATTATTCAGTATTCGACATTCATCATTCGATATTTGTGTAGGTATGGATCCTCTGTTAGTTAAAGCACTCATCATCATCGCAATTTTCGGCATCACGCTGCTGATTGCCACCTATTCCACTTGGGCCGAACGCAAAGTGGCCGCTTTTATCCAAGACCGCAACGGCCCGAACCGCGCCGGTTGGGGCGGCTTGTTGCAGCCCATCGCTGATGCGGGTAAGATGTTTTTCAAAGAAGATTTCATTCCGGCCAGTGCCAACAAGTGGCTGTTCATTTTCGGCCCGTCGCTGGCCATGCTCACGGCCTTGATGGCAAGTGCCGTGATTCCATTCGGCGACACCATCCTGGTGGGTGGCCAGGAAATCCAAGTGCAGGCCATTGAGGTGAACATCGGTATTTTGTATGTGTTCGGCGTGGTTTCGCTGGGTGTGTATGGCATCATGATTGGTGGCTGGGCCTCGAACAACAAGTTTTCGCTGCTCGGTGCGGTGCGGGCGGCTTCGCAAAACATCAGCTACGAACTGGCGATGGGCTTGTCCATCATCGCGATTCTGCTGATGAGTGGCTCGCTGTCCATCCGCGCTATTGTGGAAGGGCAGCACGGCGGCAACTGGAACATTCTGTACCAGCCGCTGGGCTTCATCATTTTCCTGACCTGCGCCTTCGCCGAATGCAACCGCACGCCGTTTGACTTGCCCGAATGCGAAACCGAACTCATCGGCGGTTACCACACCGAATACAGCAGCATGAAACTTGGTTTCTATTTGTTTGCCGAGTACATCAATATGTTCGCTTCGTCGGCGGTGACGGCTTGCTTGTTTTTGGGCGGCTTCAACTATCCGTTTATGGACGATGTGCGCAACGGGTTGATTAGTTCGCTGGGCGACGTAACTGGGCACAACGTGGCTACGGCTATCGGAACGCTGGTGTTTTTTGCGAAAATCCTGTTCGGTATTTTCTTCTTCATGTGGGTTCGCTGGACGCTGCCCCGCTTCCGCTACGACCAACTGATGAGCCTCGGCTGGAAAGCCTTGATTCCGCTGGCGATTTTGAATGTGGTTCTGACTGCGGCCGGTGTGTTGCTTGAAATGCGGTGGCTGCCGTGGTTGGCCGTGATAGTGATCGTGGCGGTAGCAATCGTGCAAGCGGCGATGGCACCGAAAAAGCAATTGCGGACGCAGCGGGTTTAAAAATAGTATCTTTTAAAAAGTCAAAACCCTGAGTGTATGAATTGGGCCGAAGTGTGCGAAATGCCGGTTTTGCAAAATCTACCGTTCAAGATTGAACTGAACGAATGGGGAAATATTGTGATGAGTCCAGCCTCTAACCTGCACGGTTGTTTGCAAACCGAAATCGCCTTTTGGTTGAAAAGCAACCAACCGTCAGGCAAGGTTTTGACAGAATGCTCTGTAGAAACGCTCAAAGGTGTGAAAGTGGCTGATGTGGCTTGGGGAAGTCAAGAATTCTTTGGTAAAGACGCTCTGCAAACACCTTTGCAAGCCGCTCCCGAATTATGTATCGACATTGTGTCTCCTTCCAATTCGAAAGGGAAAATCAAAGAGAAAATTTCTCTGTATCTCGAAAAAGGAGCCAAAGAAGTATGGATATGCAATGAAAAAGGACAAGTGAAATTTTACGGGCCGGAAGGCGAAAAAGCAAATTCCGAACTGTTTGTGAATGCACCCAATCGTTTTGAGTAAAAACAAGTAAAAACCGAGTAGAAACATGAAACTGACCAATAGAGCAAAACCAATAGACAACAGCCCGATGACAGTCGCCGAGCGGCTGTACATTCCGGCCATTGCCAACGGCATGGGCATCACGCTGAAGCACTTTTTCAAGAAAAAAGCGACCATCAACTACCCCGAAGTGCAGCGGCCGTTTAGTCCGGTGTTCCGTGGCTTGCACGTACTCAAACGCGACGAGCAAGGACGCGAACGTTGCACGGCTTGCGGGTTGTGCGCCGTGGCTTGTCCGGCGGAAGCCATCACGATGACTGCCGCCGAACGCAAGAAAGGCGAAGAGCATTTGTACCGCGAAGAAAAGTACGCCGCCGAATACGAAATCAACATGCTGCGTTGCATTTTCTGCGGATTGTGCGAAGAAGCTTGTCCCAAAGCGGCCATTTTCCTGCAACCGGACAAAATTGCCCCGGCGTTTTATGAACGTGACGAAGTGATTTTCGGCAAAGACCGGTTGGTGGAAAAGATGGATGACCGCGCCACAACGGGCATTGAGAAATACACAGGCGTGAAAAGCTGAGTTTCAGGTCAGAGGCGTTTTGGGCAAAAATCGCCCAAAACGCTTCGTGGCATCCGAGGCTGGATATTCAAAAGTTTCATTCGTCTCGACGGGTAATCACCGAAAAATCCAAACCTTTTGGAACCGCACTGGTTTTATGAGCAGTGCGGTTTTTATTTGCGAAAACCTTTTAATTTTGCCGCAGTTTTTTCGTAGGCAGCGGCAAACGCCTACTTATACGCATCCGATATCCGTCTTCTATGGTACAATACGTTTTTTACTTCTTGACGGTTCTCGCACTGTTCAGTGCCTGCATGGTTGTTCTCTCCCGCAATCCGATTCACAGCGTACTCTACCTGATTGTTACCTTTTTCTGCTTGTCGGGCCACTACTTGTTGCTCAACGCCCAGTTTTTGGCAGTGGTCAATATCATTGTGTACGCAGGGGCCATCATGGTGCTTTTCCTGTTTGTCATCATGTTCCTGAACCTACGCCAAGACGTTGAGCCGCCCCGGAGCCTGCTGTGGCGCATGGCGGCTTTGGTGGCGGGTGGTCTGCTGGGGCTGGTCATGGTGGCGGCACTGAAGCAAGTAAGCATGCAGTCGCCATCCAAAGAAGGGTTCGACTCGCAGGTGGGGCTGGTGGAAAATCTGGGACAGGTGCTTTTTCGTGACTTTTTGGTGCCGTTCGAGTTGGCCTCGGTGCTGTTTTTGGTGGCGATGGTGGGTGCCGTGATGCTGGGCAAACGCGACCCCGGCGAACCGACGATATAATCAATTTTGAGTGAGTGAATGATAGAATGAGTGAATGGAGTGTTGAGGTCGGAAATCGCAGATTGGCTATGCCGAACTTGCGTTTTGACGAAACCAACGTGGAAACGAAAGGCCGTTTCAAGCATTTTTTGCTTAAAACACTGCACACAATCTAACAAAAACCATTCAACAGCCATTTGCTTATTCTTATTCACTCATCCTATCATTCAATCAATCATTCTCTCATTGGGATATGCAGGAAATCATTCAGATTGTTCCGCTTAACTGGTACATCCTCTTTGCCACGGTGCTGTTTTCCATCGGTGTCATCGGCGTGTTGTTTCGGCGCAACGCCTTGATTGTACTCATGTGCGTGGAACTGATGCTCAACGCCGTGAACTTGCTTTTTACGGCATTCTCGGCATACCGCTCCGATGCGTCGGGGCAAGTGTTCGTGTTTTTCATTATGGTGGTGGCCGCCGCCGAGGTTTCGGTGGGCTTGGCTATCATTGTGATGATTTACCGCAACCTGAAAAGCGTGAACATCGGCCTGCTGAACAAATTGAAATGGTGAGTTTCCAGGTCAGAGGTCAGAAGTAAGAGGTCAGAAGCGTTTTGGACAAATTTTGGTTAAAACACTTCTTGTCACAATTAGGATTCACAAGGTTCTCAGGAAAGGCAATATGAAAAGGAAATCCTGTTTTTTCTGCTAATCCTGAAAATCCTGATTCTGACAAGAAAACGTCTAAAACGGCAAAATGAAAAAACGAATTTCGACGCATCGAAATAACATAAAAATCAAATCGAATGAATATCAATACCGCCGTCGCCTTGATTCCGTTGTTGCCGCTTTTGGGCTTTATCATCAACGGGTTGGGGTTTCGCAAATTGAGTAAAGGCATCGCCGGAATAATTGGAACAGCAACCGTCTTTGGGTCTTTCCTGCTTTCGCTTTACGCCTTCAGTTGGTTTTTGGGCAATGGCAGCAAGCCCATCACAGTCACGTTGTACGAGTGGATGGCCGTAGGCGATTTCAACATTACGTTTTCATTCCTTATTGACCAGCTTTCGTTGATCATGTTGCTGGTGGTCCCGGGTGTCGGCTCGCTGATTCACCTGTACTCGGTTGGCTACATGCACCACGACGAGGGTTTTGGCAAGTTTTTCGCCTTTTTGAACCTGTTCGTGTTTTCGATGCTGCTGCTGGTGATGGGCTCCAACTACGTCATCATGTTCTTCGGTTGGGAAGGCGTAGGCTTGTGTTCGTATCTGCTCATCGGATTCTGGAACAAGAACAAAAGCTACGGCAACGCCGCCCGCAAAGCGTTCGTAATGAACCGCATCGGCGACCTCGGTTTCTTGCTGGGCATTTTCCTGTTGGTGACGCACTTCGGCAGCGTCGAGTACGCCGAGATTTTCCCCAAAGCCGCTGCCGTAGCCGCCGGTGATGCCACCGTAATCACTTGGATCACCGCGTTGTTGTTCGTCGGTGCGATGGGCAAGTCGGCGCAGATACCGCTGTACACATGGCTGCCCGATGCCATGGCCGGCCCCACGCCGGTTTCGGCTCTCATTCACGCGGCTACGATGGTAACGGCGGGCATTTACATGGTGATCCGCTCCAACGTGCTGTACGTGCTGGCTCCCGATACACTGGAATGGGTAGGCATCATTGGCTTGGCGACGGCTTTGCTGGCTGCTTCCATCGGCGTTTTCCAAAACGACATCAAGAAAGTGCTGGCGTATTCCACCGTCAGCCAGTTGGGCTATATGTTCATGGGCTTGGGCGTAATGGCATTCAGTGCGTCCATGTTCCACGTCATCACACACGCGTTTTTCAAGGCGTTGCTGTTCCTCGGCGCGGGCAGCGTCATTCACGCCATGAGCGACGAGCAAGACATCCGGCGCATGGGCGGGCTGA
>JALOMD010000285.1 GCA_025455595.1 Cytophagales bacterium
GGCGTTCAACTGGCGCAACATCCGGGGCACCGAACGCCGCAGTGCGCACAGTTTCGGCATTGCGTTCGACATCAACATCAGCTACGCCGACTATTGGCTTTGGGACCGTCAGTCGGGCCGTGCGCACAAGTACAAGAATCGCTACCCGCTCGAAATCGTCGAAATCTTCGAGAAGCACGGCTTCATCTGGGGCGGCAAGTGGTATTACTACGACACGATGCACTTCGAGTACCGCCCCGAAATGCTGGTAGAAGTGGGCGACACGTTGGCAAGGAAATGAGTTGGAAGATTGAAAGGTTGGAAAGTTGCAGATTACAGGTTGAATGTTGCAGGTTGGGTAGAAGAAAAATGAAAAACATCGGGAACATCATCGGCAACACCGCAATCGTGGCCATAACGGTTCTCAGCATCCGCTCCTGCGTACTCAAGAACAAGGAGGAGGCTCTAATTAAGCAAGACCCGCTCGTAGTGTCAGGGGTCTTCGGGAAGGTAAACGGACTCTCGCGTGGTGCTGGTTATATGGGTTACTGCACCTATGAAGTGGGTGGAATCCGCTACGAAATGGCAGAGTCTTTGCCCAGCAGGCAGTTCTTCGGCCACCGTTTCCCAGTGGTGTATTACAGACAAGACCCTTCCGTGGCACGGGTGCTCATCCATCCCGATGAGTTCAGGGAGTTCGGTTTCGTTTTCCCCGACAGCCTACAGTACGTGAAGGCTTGGCTACCATAAGTGTCGAGGAGAACAATTCTGACTCACAATTTATCCGTAATGAGGGGTATGAAACCCCTTGCGGCAGGTTGGCAAATCGCCGTTTTAAGCAAATTTTGCTTAAAACGGCGATTTTATCCACAAGACCCAAACTTTCCAAACCGAAACTTTCAACTTTTCCATTAAACCTTTACTTTCGGGAAACATCCAAGCATTGGCATCCGGCCCTCCCCAAGACCAGCGACTTACGAGACAAGACTTAATATTCACAAACCACTTTAGAAGTACGGTTTCAGGACAGAATGGCGTTTTGGACATTTTTTGCCCAAAACGCTTCCGACCTCTGACCTTAAATCGTACTTCGTAAATCGTAATTCGTACTTCAAAATGTCTCTCCTCAGCGTTTACGCGTCGCCGCTGGATACCCGTCGGGCGGCGCATCTGTTGCGTCGTGCCACGTTCGGTGCCTCGCCTGAGCGGATACGCGAATTCACCGGCCTGACCGCCGAAGCCGCCGCCCAACGCCTGCTGGCCGACCAACCGGGCTTGACCCCACCACCCGGCAGACTTTCGTGAACCTGGCTTTCAGCAATACCGAGCAGGGCCGCTGGCAAAACTACGTCAAAGGCTGGTGGATGGCCCGGATGCAACAGGCCGACAGCGCGGCGATTGAGAAAATGACCGCCTTTTGGCAAAACCACTTCGTGGTGTCGTTTTCGGTGGTCAACGATGCCCGATTCGTGTACCGCTACTTGGCCTTGCTGCGGCAGCACGCGTTGGGCAACTTCCGCACGCTGCTCATTGAGGTGACCAAAGACCCGGCCATGCTGCGTTACTTGAACGGCAACAGCAACACGGCGGGCCGCGTAAACGAAAACTATGCCCGCGAGTTGCAGGAACTGTTCAGCATCGGGCGGGGCAACTACACCGAGGCCGACGTGCGTGCCGCCGCCCGCGTGCTCACCGGCTGGCGCGACCTCTACTACCGCAACGAGCAGCGGGCCGACATCGCCGTGGAGTTCAGGCCTGCCCAACACGACACTACCAACAAGACGTTCTCGGCCTCGTACCAAAACACGGTGATTCGCGGCCGCACCGGCCCCAACGCGGGCAACGAAGAACTGGCCGACCTGATTGACATGATTCTGCGACAGCCCGAAGCCGCCCGGTTCATTTGCCGGAAACTGTACCGCTGGTTCGTGAACCACGACATCACGCCTGCCATCGAAATGGGCTTCATCGAGCCGCTGGCGCAGGTGTTCCGGCAGTCGGGCTATGAAATCAAGCCCGTGCTGGCGGCGTTGTTTGCCAGCACGCACTTCTACGACGAGTCAGTTCGCGGGGCGGTCATCAAGTCGCCCTTCGACCTCACGTTGGGTACGTTGCAATTCTTCGGCGTTTCCATGCCCGACATGGCCCAGCAGCCCGCCGCCTTCTACGAATACACCGACCATTTGCGCCGCCGCAACCGCGAGCAACAGCAAGACGTGCTTGACCAGCCCACGGTGTTCGGCTATCCGGCGTATTACGAAACCGACTACTACAAAGTGTGGATAAACGCCACCACGTTGTCCATGCGCGGCTACTTCGGCGACACGCTGGTGAACGGCACCTTCCGCGCAGGCGGGCGGGCGATTACGTTCAATTCGCTGGAGTTTGTGAAGCGGCTGCCCGCTCCGTCGGATGCGGTGAAGCTGGTGGACGACATTTGCGCCACGCTGATGGCCGTTGACCTGACCCGCCAGCAAAAGAATTTCCTGATTGACCAAGTGCTGATTCCGGGCCTGCCCCGCTACGAGTGGACGTACGAATGGCAAGGCCACACGTCGGATCCGAACAACGCGGCCAAACGGATGTCGCTGAAAATGAAGCTGGACAACTTGTTCCGTTTCCTGTTCCGCATGGCCGAATACCAGATGTGCTGAAATTAGTCGTGAGTGGTTAGTCGCCAGTGGTTAGTGCGTTTTGGGCAAAATTTGCCTAAAACGCAAAGACCTCACCCCCGTCCCCTCTCCCACGGGAGAGGGGTGACCTTTCAACCGGACGAGCCTTGTGTACAAACAGCTTTGAGACGAAAGACTCGGTTCATCGTGAGGCACACCCCTCTCCCTTGGGAGAGGGGGCCGGGGGTGAGGCCTTTGCGTTTTAAGCAAAAATTGCCAAAAACGCCAACCTGAAAACTGCAAAGCGTGAACTGAAAACGGTAAACGCTAAACGCCAAACGATAAACGAAAATGAAACGTCGCGATTTCCTGCAAGCCGCTGCCTCGTCGTTCCTCCTGCCCGTATTCATTGACGGATACGGAGCCAAGGCGTTCACACGAGAGTCGGCCTTCGTGCGGGCGTTGGCCGGGCTGTCTGCCCAAACCGACCGCGTCTTGGTGATGATTCAGCTCAACGGCGGCAACGACGGCCTGAACACCGTCATCCCGCTCGACCAGATGAGCCGCTACACCGATCCGGCGTTGCGGGGCAACATCGCCATTCCCGAAGGCAAGGTGCTGCGCCTGCGCAAACACCCCGAAACTGGCTTGCATCCGGCCATGACTGGTATGCAGCGGCTTTTCGACGAAGGCAAGCTTTCCATTGTACACAGCGTTTCGTACCCGTCGCCTAATTTTTCGCATTTCCGTTCCAGCGACATCTGGTTCACCGCCGCCGACTCGAACCAAAACCTGACCACCGGCTGGATGGGCCGCTACCTCGACCAGCAATATCCCGACTACCCCGAAAACTACCCCAACAACAACATGCCCGACCCGCTGGCCGTGCAGATCGGGGCGGTGTCTTCGACGGCATTGCTGGGGCCGGGCCAGCCGATGGGCATCGCCGTGCAAGACCCCGACACCTTTGCCCGGCTGGTGGGCGACAAACCCAACCTGCCGCCCGGCGACTTGGCCGACACCTACGCGGGCCGCAACATCGGGTTCATCAGGCAGCAGCAGGTTTCATCTGTACAGTACGCCGGGCAACTGAAAGCCGCCGCCGACAAAGGCAAGAACCAAGCCACCTACCCCACGCCCAACAGCCTGGCCGACCAACTGCGCATTGTGGCGCGGCTCATCCACGGCGGGTTGCAAACACGGATTTACTACGTCACCCTCGGCGGCTTCGACACGCACGCCTCGCAAGTGAGTGCCACCGACACGAGTGTTGGAACACACGCCAATTTGCTCAAAACGCTTTCGGATGCGGTGGCCGTTTTCCAAGCCGACCTGAAAGCGATGGGAATCGAAGACAAGGTGGCGGGCATGACTTTCTCCGAATTCGGGCGGCGGGCCATTTCCAACAACAGCATGGGCACCGACCACGGCATTGCCGCGCCGCTGTTCGTGTTCGGCTCGTCGGTAAAAACGCAGATGATCGGCGCAAACCCCAACCTGTCCGACTTGGACAACAACAACATCAAGATGCAGTATGATTTCCGGCAGGTCTATGCCACCATGCTCACCGACTGGTTCGGGCTGGACGACTCGGACGCGAACACGCTGCTTTTCAAGAGCTTCGACACCGTACCCGTGTTCCGTCGGCAGTCGCAGGCGGCGGCCAACCGACTGGAAGTGTTCCCAAATCCCGCTGATACCAAAGTCATCGTGCAAGCCCCCGCGTTGGTGTCGGGCGTGCAGCAAATCCGCCTGCACGACACACGCGGCCTGACTTACCAGATGCAAGGTTTCTCTGTCAACAACCCGCAGCAACTCGAATTGCAGGTCGGTTCGCTGCCTTCCGGCCACTACGTGGTTCGCATCAACGCAGCCGGCCAGCAATTGACCGGCCGGCTGGTGGTGGTGCATTGATAGTCTTGGGTCTTTGGTCTTGATCCTTGAGTTTTAGGCAAAAATTGCCCGAAACGCCTGTCGCGACTGGCTGTGCCTGGTGTCACGCCTCGGCATGATGCCTTTTTGTTGACCAGCGTCCGCTGGTCGCAAACCGGCAGGTTTGCCAAAACCACTGTCAACAGAACGTACGTGTCAAAGCGTTTTGGGCAAAAATCGCCTAAAACGCCTTTACAGGTTAGGACTTACGCACTAAAAAAAGTTAATCATCTAATAATCAGCGAATTAACTTTGGCAAAGGTTTTCGCGTAACTTGCTCACCGCCAGCACCTTTGCCAAAGTATTGCGTAAGTCCTACAGGTATCATGTCTCGGCATAGCGACACCCTTTGCGAGCCGTTGGCTCGCGACCAGCGGACGCTGGTCAAGGCTTCGGCACAAGCGGATGCTTGCGCCAGTCGCGCCGTTTTGGGCAAAAAACGGCCAAAACGCCTCTGACCCCCCGACAAGTCGGGGCAGGCTTCTGCGTTCTGACCTTTAATCTCTGACTTCCCCTATGCAGGCACACCGTTTTTGCGTATCTTTGCCGCCTGATTCCCTCTCCGTTGCTGTCACCCATTCGCTTTTACATTCCGAAAAAACCATCAAAACGATGGCCGACAGGCCCATTCATAACTCATCATTCATAACTCATCACTCTTAGATGCTTACCGTATCCAATCTTTCGCTTCGCTTCGGCAAGCGGATTCTGTACGAAGACGTGAACCTGAAGTTTACGCCCGGTAACTGCTACGGCGTAATCGGTGCCAACGGCGCGGGCAAGTCCACGTTCCTGAAAATCATTTCCGGCGAAGTGGACCCCACCACCGGCTCGGTGAGCATCACGCCCGGCGAGCGGATGTCGGTGCTGAAACAAAACCACTTCGAGTTCGACGAATACCCTGTGCTACAGACCGTTATCATGGGCAACCGCGTGCTGTACGACATCATGATCGAAAAGGACGCGATTTACCTGAAGCCTGACTTCTCGGATGCCGACGGCGAGCGAGCGGCCGAGCTGGAAGGCAAGTTTGCCGAAATGAACGGCTGGGAAGCCGAAAGCGACGCGGCCACGCTGTTGAGCAACCTCGGCATCCGCGAGGAACTGCACCAGAAGCTGATGAACGAACTGTCGGGCAACGAGAAGGTGCGGGTGCTGCTGGCGCAGGCGTTGTTCGGCAACCCGGACATCCTGCTGCTCGACGAGCCAACCAACGACTTGGACGTGGAGACCATCATGTGGCTCGAAGACTTCTTGGCCGAATTCAAGAACACGGTGCTGGTGGTGAGCCACGACCGGCACTTCCTGGATACGGTTTGCACGCATGTGGTGGACATTGACTTCGGCAAAATCCAGCTTTTCACTGGCAACTACACGTTCTGGTACGAATCGAGCCAACTGGCGGCCCGCCAACGCGCCGACCAGAACAAGAAAACCGAGGAAAAACGCGCCGAATTGCAAGAATTCATCCGGCGGTTTTCGGCCAACGTGGCCAAGTCGCGGCAGGCCACCAGCCGCAAAAAACTGCTCGAAAAACTCACTGTTGACGACATCCAGCCGTCCACGCGCAAGTACCCGGCCATCATGTTCAAGCAGGAACGCGAAGTGGGCGACCAAATCCTGCACGTCGAAAATTTGGGCTATTCGATGGACGGCACGCCGATGTTCGGCAACGTGACCTTCCGCCTCAACAAAGGCGACAAAGTGGCTTTGCTGGCTAAAGACGGCTTGACTGTCAGCACGTTCTTCAAGATTCTGAACGAGGAGGCAACCCCCGAAAGCGGCTCGGTAAACTGGGGCGTGACGGTCATCAAGTCGTATCTGCCCAACGACAACTCGGCGTATTTCAACGTGGATTTGAACCTGATCGACTGGCTGCGGCAATATTCG
>JALOMD010000286.1 GCA_025455595.1 Cytophagales bacterium
ATCCGCAACCCGGTGCCTCAGTTCTTGGGCCACCTCAATCCTGACTGGGTGTGGGCCATCAACAACAAGTTCAGCTACAAGGACATTTTCTTCAGCTTCCAGTTCGACGGCCGGGTCGGCGGGGTGATTTCAAACTACATCCAACGCCAGACCTTCCGAGGCGGGCGGCACGCGGCCACTGCCGAAGGCACGATGGGTGTCACCCGTTTCAACGACCAGCTGGGCGTGAAAACCGTGGTCGGGCCGGGCGTGGTGGTTTCCAACGGCGCGGCCATCAAGTACGACCAAGACGGCAACGTGACCAACTACGACGAACTCCAGTTTGCCCCCAACACCACGGCCCAGTACTTGCAGGACTACATCAGCCGCTACTACCAAGACGACCAGAACAACCTCATGAGCCGTACTTTCTCGAAGCTGCGGGAAGTGACCATCGGCTACCGGGTGCCGTCCAAATGGCTGGAAAAAACGTTCATCCGCCAAGCCAGCGTGTCTTTCGTGGGCCGGAACCTGCTCTACTTCGCCGAACACCGGGACATTGACTTGGATCAGTACATCCAAAGCAACGGCTCCTCATCGCTTGAAACACCGACGACCCGCCGCTACGGCGTAAACGTAAACGTCACCTTCTGACGACGCAGGCCGGAGGCATCTCCGGCCTGCTCTCACAAACCCATTGTTCCATAAACCGACACCTGACATGAGACAACATACGATTTCCCTTCTGCTGGCCGTCGCGCTGCTGCTGGGCAGTTGCCAGAACTTCGAGGAACTGGAGAGAAACCCCAACCAGCCGACCTCCGTGCCTGCCTCGCTGGTATTCAACGGCGTGCTCAACGACATGTACAGCGAGTTCAACAGCAACTTGGTTCCGTGGAACGATGCCCACGTCTGGAACCAGTTCAACGCCGTCAACTACAATTACTACGGGAACAACGAATATTCTTGGACAGGCACCACCCTCAACTTCCTGACGCTGAAAAACGTCCTGAAGATGGAAGAAGAAGCCGCCAAGTCGTTCGGTGCAGGCACAACCAACGCCTACGGCGCACTGGGCAAGTTCCTCAGGGCCTACTTCTACTACAACATGAGCATACGGGTGGGCGACCTGCCCTTGATGGAAGCGTTGAAAGGCTTGGAAGCACCCGCACCCAAGTACGACACGCAGAAGGAAATCTTCAAAGAAATCCTCGCGCTGCTGGAACAGTCGAACACCGAAATGACGGAACTGAACAGGGCGGGCAACACACTGCTGGCCGGGGACATTTATTTCGGCAACGACCTGAAGCAATGGCAGAAAGTGGTGAACACGTTCAAACTGCGCGTGCTCATCCAACTGAGCAAGAAGGAGGGCGATGCGGACTTGGCCGTCAGAACCAAGTTTGCCGAGGTGGTCAACAACCCCGCCAAGTACCCGGTGCTGACGGGCATGGCTGACAACCTGCAGTACGTGTTCAACACCTCGCTCAACAAATACCCCGTCAATCCCGACAACTTCGGCTTTGATGCCACCCGCTACAACATGGCCGCCACCTACATCGGGTTGCTGACTTCCTTGAAAGACCCGCGCGTGTTTTTCGTGGCCGAACCCGCCGCCCGAAAAGTGGACGCGGGCATCAGCCCCACCAGTTTCGATGCCTTTGTGGGTGCGCCGTCGGGCGAGGACCTGGCCGACATGTCAACCAAGGCGTTGAACGGCGAATACTCCTTCTACGGACGTTACCGCTACTACCGTACCTACACCGCCGAGCCTGCCATCCTGATCGGCTACGCCGAAATGTGCTTCAACATCGCCGAGGCCGTCAACCGGGGCTGGGTCACCGGCAACGCCGAGGATTTTTACAAAAGGGGCATCCAAGCGTCGCAAGGGTTTTATGGCATCAAAGACGGCGCGAACACGGTCAAGTTCCTGAAAAGGGGAGCCGCCGGGGTGACCAACGAGGCCAACTACGACACGTACACGGTCAACCACTCGTTTGACGCGTACTACGCACAAAACAGTGTGAAATACGCCGGTAACACGGCTGTCGGCCTCAACCAGATTCTGACCCAAAAGTACTTGGCATTCTTCCAAAACTCAGGGCTGGAGGCATATTACAACTACCGCCGCACCGGTGTGCCGACTTTCTTGACCGGCGTGGGCACCGGCAACAGTTCGCGCATCCCGAAGCGGTTCCAGTACCCGGCCAACGAACGCACCGCCAACGCGGCCCACTACAACGAGGCCCTGACGCGTCAGTTCAGCAACACCACCGACGACATCAACGCCGAAATGTGGCTTATCAAGAACTGAGGCTGCTGACAAAAGAACCCGTGACGGGCGTTTTGGGCATTTTTTGCCCAAAACGCCCTGGGGCGGCGAAACCTTCATAGGGTTCAAAACCCTATGAAGGTTGGATAGCCGTTTTGGGCGAAAATTGCCCAAAACACCAATCAACCATTCGACTGTCATTACACTTTCACTAAAGACCAAAGACTGACAACTAACGACTAAAGATATGAGACACATCAAGCTTGGCATACTGACACTGGCAGCCGCTTGCCTTACGTACACCGGTTGCAGAGAAGAAGACCCGGCGGCCGACATCCGGCTGGCCAACATCACCGAGGCCGTGGTAGCCACCAGCACGTTCGAAGTTTTGGAAGCGGCGGTGGTCAGGGCCAATTTGGCCGGAGAACTGAGCGGCCCCGGCCCGATGACCGTCTTCGCCCCCACCGACGACGCTTTCCAAACGTACCTTGACGTGACCAGCAAGAGTGCCGCCATTGACAAAGTGAAAACCTTGGACGCAACCACGCTGGGCAACATCCTGAAATACCACGTGGTGGCAAGGCGGCTGAAAGCCAACGAGTTGACCGCAGGCACAGTAGCCACACTCAACGGAAAAAACTTCACCGTAGATTTAACGGGCGGGGCAAAAGTGATTGGGGCGGGCAACGCGGGCAACGCCGCCAAAGTGACCGCCGCCGATGTGGAAGTCTCCAACGGCATCATCCACGTGATTGACCGGGTGTTGTTGCCGTAAGTGGCTGGCAGAAAGCAGCTTGCATTATTTCTGTCGCACAAAAACCATTGCAAATATCTGACTTTCGATTGTTTGCAATGGTTTTCAACTGACGACTGACCACTAAGGACTGACAACTTGTACTTAACGACTTGGCACTTAAAACAAAACCGTTTTGGGCAAATTTTGCCCAAAACGGTTTTGCTTGACCAAGACTAACTGCGTAATCATCGCTACACAATAAGCTGATTGTCAGCATATTTTTAATTCTGAATTCATAGGTATTCACTCGCATTTAATGGTCAAGAAACATCAGTTCAATCTATCTTTGAACTTGTCAGACAAATGCAAATACCTGGAAACCAGTATTTTAGCTTTTTTTGCTAAAAGCCAAAAGCCAATAGCTAACCACTCATAACCAACTGCTTAATTCTGAATTGGCATGATGCAAACACTTGTCAGCGAAATCGTTGAAACGGTTTTCAGCTTTTTTGAACGCCACGGCGACGAAGACTACATCGGCGAGCCGGTGTCGCAACTGGAACACGCCACACAAGCCGCCCAACTGGCCGAACGCGCCGGAGCCGACGAGGAAACCATCTTGGCCGCGCTGTTTCATGACTTCGGGCACTTGTGCGCCGGTGAAACCGCCGCGCACATGGACGGTTACGGCATTGTGCACCACGAAAAGGTCGGAGCGGATTATTTGCGCCAAGCCGGATTCTCGGAGAAAATCGCCCGGTTGGTGGAGTCGCACGTGCAGGCGAAGCGGTACTTGGCCTTCAAAAACCCGGATTATTACGAGAAACTGTCCGAAGCGAGCCAAAAGACGCTGGCATTCCAAGGCGGCCGCATGACTGCCGAAGAAGCCGCCGGTTTTGAAGCAGACCCGTGGTTTCCGCTGTACCTGCAAATGCGGCATTGGGACGAGCAGGCAAAGGACACGCACGTGCCGGTGCCGGATTTGTCGGTGTACAAAGCCATGGCCGCCCGGCATTTGGAAGGCCGCCCGTAAGAGAAGACATAGCTTCTCGGATATTTTCGGCAAAAATTGCCCAAAACGCTGACAAACAATCGTTTACGCTTGCGCATGAACTACTTAAGACGCTTTTTGGCTCCGCCAGTCGGAGGCTTTTTGGTTGCTTGCCTTTTCGCTATCTTGCCTGTCGTGGCCCAACCGGGCAAAGGCTCGGTGCGGGTATTGCAAGTGCCGGGTCTGGACGAATACTGCCGCATCAATCCCGGTGGCGTGTCCGTTTTGCCCAGCGGCAGACACGTCACACCTGCCGGAAAAACGGTTCGCATCACCCGTGCGCCGTTCGGGTTGAAACTCACGCCTGATGGCAAAAAAGCCTTGATTCTGCACCATAACGGCGTGCTGACGGTGGTGGACACCGACAACCTTGACAACGCCATCCGCATTCCCAGTTACGACAACCAACGCCCGGCTGTGCTGGACGGAGCCACTTTTCTCGGAATCGCTTTCTCGAAAGATTCCAGAACCGCCTACCTCAGCGGCGGCGACAAAGGCAACGTGGTCATTTTTGACATGGAAAAGCTGGTCAAAACCGGCGAAATCAGCCTGAATACGCCCGATTTTGAAGAATCCTTTACCTCCGACCTTACCATTGACCACGCCCGCAACGAACTGCTCGTACTTGACCGGGCAAATTTTCGGCTGGTCAGGCATAGCCTCCCCCCGTCCCCCTCCCAAGGAGGGGGAGAAAAAAACTCCCCTCCCCTTGGGGGAGGGGTCGGGGGTGGGGCCTCCATCAAAACCGGACGCATTCCGTTCGGCATCGCCCTCAGTCCCGACCGGAAACTGGCTTTCGTGGCTAATGTTGGTTTGTACGAATACCCCGCCGTGCCGGGCGTGACACCAGCCAACAAAGACACGATGATGCTCCGGTTTCCGCCGTATGCCACGCCTTCCAAAGAAGCCGAGGAAGGCGTGACGCTCCCGGACGGACGCAGGATTCCCGGCTTGGGCAGTCCGCTGGCCGACGAAGCGATGAGTGTGTGGATGATTGACCTGGAGAAGAATCAAACCGTTGCCAAGCTCAAAACCGGCCACCAGATTGGCGAAATGATGGAAGAATCGGAAATCATCGGCGGCTCCAGCCCGAATTCAATTGCGGTGGGCAGCCGGTTTGCGTACGTGACCAACGCCACCAACGACAATGTTTCGGTGATTGACTACAAAAACCGGAAACTCATCGGCGACATCGCCATCAAAGTGGACAAACGCATAGACAAATACCATAGACAAATACCGTGGCCTGATGCCCTTTGGCATTTGCCTGAGCAAAGACGAAAAAACGCTGTACGTAGCCCTGCTCGGCCTCAACGCCGTGGCCGTGATTGACACCAAAACCCGCCAAACCAAAGGCTTGATTCCGACGGGTTGGGGAACGACGCGGGTGGTTTTGTCCAATGATGAAAAACATTTGTTCATCACCTCCGCCCGTGGCCTCGGAGCCGGTCCCAACGGCGGGCAAGGCTTCGTAAAGCCGCCGCAAGGAACGTATATTGGTGACATTCAATTGGGTACGTTGCAAAAAGTCGCTGTACCGGATGCTAAACAACTGGCTGTGTACACCCAACAGGTCGTCAATAACACCTTCCGCGAAATGAAAATTACCGACGACAGCAAAAATCCGCTGCCGCCATTGCCGAAATTGCGCCAGTCTCCGATTCGCCACATTGTCTATATCACCAAAGAAAACCGCACGTACGACGAAGTTTTCGGCCAGTTGAAAACCGGAAAAGGAGACTCGACTTTAGCCCGTTTCAGCCTCCCCCCAACCCCCTCCGAAGGAGGGGGAGTCAAAACTCCTCCCCCTTGGGGGGAGGCCGGGAGGGGGCTGCTGGGGGCTATGCCAAACCACGCGAAAATCGCCCAGCAATTTTCCTTTTCCGATAATTTTTATTGCGATTCCGATGCATCCATTCACGGGCATCACTGGATGATCGGGCAGATCCCGAACGAATACGTGGAGGCCAATTCGGCGGCTTCGGCGAAGTTCAACACCTTTTCCAAAGCTCCCGGCAGGCGTTTCCCAAAAGCCACGGGCGGCATTGACCCCGAAGATTACAACGAAAGCGGCGGGTTGTGGGAGAACTTGGCGCGGAACAACATTTCGTTCTACAACTTCGGCGAAGCCAACGAATACGCAGGCGTGGAAGAGGAATGGAACCATACCCCGTTCGGTTCGGCGTTTCCAATTGCCATGCCGCTGCCCAAAGCCGTGTATGACCGCACTTCGCGCAACTACGCCGGATTCAACATGAACATTCCCGACCAGTTTCGGGTGGAGCAATTTGAAGAAGAATTCACTACATTGTGGCTGTCGGGTAAAGATACGATGCCCGCTTTGGTGGCTCTCCAACTGCCCAACGACCACGGTTCGGATGTGCGTCCCCAAGACGGCTACCCGTATCTGCATTCGTTCATGGCCGACAACGACTTGGCCTTGGGCCGTATGCTGACTTTCTTGTCACGCACGCCGTATTGGAAAACCATGCTCGTCATCGTCACCGAAGACGACCCGCAAGGCGGCGTGGATCACGTGGATGCGCACCGCAGCGTGCTGATGATGGCCGGGCCGTATGTGAAACGCAACCACGTTTCGCACACGCACGCCAATTTCGGTTCGATACTCAAGGTCATCTACAACATCCTGAACCTGCAATACGTAAACCAGTACGATGCCACGGCCTCGCTGCTGCAAGACTTCTTCACCGACCGACCCGACTACACGCCCTACGACTTTGTATTGCCCGACAAACGGATATTCGACCCGGACGTTGCCTTGAAAAAATACAATAAGACATTCGACTGGCGCAAGGTGCCCAAAAGCGAGGAAATGGACGACGAAGCCGACCAACGCCGCGAGCATTACAAGCAAAACCCGAAATAAGTGGTAAGTGGATAGTGGCAAGTTGTGATGCCAGTAACTCCGAATGTTATTCGGAGTGTCACGCAACGCGTGACAAACTTCGACTAAGCAGCTGCGTTTTGGGCAAAAAATGCTCAAAACACAAGAACACAACCGATAGGGGTTTTGCCATTTGAAAAGATACTAATTTCTGTCAAAATCGCAGATTTTACAGACAATTGCAGCCGTCACGCTTTGAGCAAATAATTCTTAATTAAGTACTTGGTCACAAATAGTTTCACGTATTTTTTGCTTGAAACGTCTTGTAAGTTGTTGAAATCAAGCATATTATACTTTTTTGCTAAAGGCTAACTACTAACGGCTAAGCACTTATTAATTTTTAATTCAATTCGCACCTCACAAATCGCACTTACAGATGCTTTTTCCCAAACTCGTCGTTTTCGACCTCGCCGGCACTACCGTGGACGGTGCCGACCAAGTTCCCCATTTTTTGCAAAAAGCCTTGGCCGACTACGGCGTGGAAATCCCCTTCGCCGATGCCAACGAACGCATGGGCATTCCGAAGCCTGTCGCCATCCGCGAACTACTGGAAATGCACGCCGCCGCTGCTCTCATTTCGGACGACTTGATTGACCGCATCCACCGGCGATTTGTGCAAGACATGACCGATTACTATCAGAACAGTCCTGATGTGAAGGAAAAAGAAGGAACCAGCGAAACCTTTGCTTTCTTGAAAAAACACAACATCTGCGTAGCCGTGGATACCGGCTTTGACCGGCAAATCACCGATGCCATTCTGGAGCGGCTGTGCTGGCGTTCCCGCCATTTGATTGACACCAGCGTCACCAGCGACGAAGTGGAAAACGGCCGCCCGCACCCGGACATGATTTTTCGAGCCATGCAACTCACCGGCATCAGCGACGCGGCCGCAGTCGCCAAAGTCGGCGACACGGCTTCGGACATGCAGCAAGGCCGTTCGGCGGGCTGCCGCTGGGTAATCGGCGTGACTACCGGGGCGTACACGGAGGAAGAATTGCAAAAAGAACCGCACACGCACCTGATTCAAAAACTGGCAGAATTGCCCGCCATTTTCGGGTTGGCGTTTTAGGCAAAAAATGGCTGAAACGCTTAACAAGAGTCCGTCATTGCGAGGAACGTAGCGAAGCGAAGTGACGTGGCAATCTCACTCCCACAGGCTCGGCAAAAATGCTTCCCCAAGGCTCGTTTTCTGTTCAAATGCGCGTTTTCACAGAAAACACGGCTCGATGAGATTCGCGAAGCTATCGGCGGCAGATTGCTTCGTCGTTCCTCCTCGCAATGACGGTCACGAAAGGCACAAGGACAATTCATTGAATGGCGTTTCAGGCAATTTTTACCCAAAACGCCACCGATATTCGCTACAACACACCATACCAACTTAAAAAATGCTAAAAATCAAACTCTTACTTTTGGCTGTTTTTACAATTCCGTTCGTTGCCAATGCCCAATCCGTGCAAGGCGAAATCCGCGATGCGGACACCAACGAGCCACTGGCGGGCATCACCGTTTCGGTATCTGGGACAACACGCGGCACCGCCACCCAGACCGACGGACGTTTCGTTCTCAATAACCTGCCGGACGGCCCGCACACCTTGCGCGTCAGTGCGGTAGGTTACGAGACGGTGCAACGCGACATCCAAGTGCCGCTGACCGAAACATTGCTTTTCAATCTGAAAAAGGCCGTCGTGGTGCTCAACAACGAAGTGACCGTCACGGCACAGCGTTTTGAAAGCAGTTCGTTTGAGGTGCCGCAGTCGGTTTCGGTGCTGTCGCCTAAGTTCATCCGCGAAACCGCCCCGCGTTCCACGCCCGAACTGCTCATGGGAACCACCGGCGTGTTCGTGCAAAAAACCAACCACGGCGGCGGCACGCCCATCGTGCGCGGCCTGATGGGCAACCAAGTGCTGCTGCTCATGGACGGCATCCGGCTCAACAACGCCACGTACCGCTACGGTCCCAACCAGTACCTGGCAACCATTGACCCGCTGCTGCTCGACCGGGTGGAAGTCACACGCGGAGCTGGCTCGGTGCTGTACGGCAGCGATGCCTTGGGCGGCGTGGTGCAACTCCTTTCGAGAACGCCCAGCCTCACCCCCGGCCCCTCTCCCAAGGAGAGGGGAGCGGCCTCCCCCAACCCCCTCCCAAGGAGGGGGCTTTTTTCTCCTCCCCCTTCGGGGG
>JALOMD010000287.1 GCA_025455595.1 Cytophagales bacterium
TTTAGGCAAATTTCGCCCAAAACGCCTTGACCGCCGCCTGCCACTGCCCACTTTTTTCTAACCTCTGCGTTCTGACCTTGATCCCCAGACTGGCGCAAGCGTCCGCTTGTGCCTTTTTTCAGACCAGCGTCCGCTGGTCGCGAGCCTTTGGCTCGCAAAAGCTGTTACCACGCCGAGGCCCAATTTCACCAAAGAGCGAGTCGGAATCGTTTTAAGCGATTTTTGCCCAAAACGCTTGTTGTCTATTTTTGTTGACATCAACTTTGGCAAACCTGCCGGTTTGCGACCAGCGGACGCTGGTCTGAAAAAAGGCACAAGCGGACGCTTGCGCCAGTCTGGGGATAAAGGTCAGAACGCAGAGGTTAGAAAAAAGTGGGCAGTGGCAGGCGGCGGTCAAGGCGTTTTGGGCGAAATTTGCCTAAAACGCCGGGCGTGTCGTGGCGTGACTGAGACTTGGCCTCCCGCGAATCGCCATATCGGGTCATGCCACGGCTATCGGGCACAAGCGGAATAGTCGTGGCATGACCCGGTACGTACATCCACGTGAGGCAGCACCTCAGTCATGCCACGACATACCCGGCGTTTTAGGCAAAAAACGCCCAAAACGCTGTTCAGAAAAACAGCAACACGGATTGAACGGATGAGACAGAATCGAATCCGTTTTTTATCCGTCGCACCCGTTCCATCCGTGTTGCTGTTTTTTCTACGGCGGTTTTACCCATGTGCGTACCCGTCTGTCGTCCCGTTCTGCAATCCAAGTTCCGATTTCCGCATTCAATGAAAACATCTTCTTGCGGCCTTTCCCATACGGTCGATCTGTGCTTTCTTTGCAGCCAGCAGTAAAAGCAGGAAATGACAAAACATTTGTCTGAAACCAGCGGTTTCTTGCACACGGGTTGCCGGGCAACCTGCCAAGACAGCTTGGCTGCACACAAACAATCTTAACCACTACCCAAATCATCATGCTGAAAACCAAACTTCTGCTCGGTGCCCTGCTCGTCTCGCTGTGGACATCGGCGCAATCCACCAAGATTGACTTCACGGAATACGAATTGCCCAACGGCCTGAAAGTGCTGCTGCACCGCGACAACAGCACGCCCATCGTGGCCGTGACGGTGATGTACCACGTCGGTAGCAAAAACGAAGACCCCAAACGCACCGGCTTCGCGCACTTCTTCGAGCATCTGCTGTTCGAGGGTTCCAAGAACATCGGCCGGGGCGAGTACGCCAAAATCGTGGAAGGCGCGGGCGGCGAACTCAACGCCAACACCTTTTATGACCGGACGTTTTACTACGAAGTGCTGCCCTCCAACCAACTGGAACTGGGCCTGTACTTGGAATCGGAGCGGATGCTGCACGCCCGCATTGACCAAGACGGCGTAAACACCCAGCGCAATGTCATCAAAGAAGAAATGAAGCAGACCCGCGACAACCGGCCCTACGGCCAAGTGCTGTCGGAGACGATGAAGCAGACGTTCAAAGTACATCCGTATAAGTCGGACGTGCTCGGCTCGGCCGAACACCTTGACGCGGCCACGCTGGACGAGTTCATGGCCTTTTACCGGCAGTTTTACGTGCCCAACAACGCCATCTTGTCCATCGCCGGCGACATTGACATTGAGAAGACAAAACAGGCCGTAGCCAAGTATTTCGCCGAAATCCCTAAAGGCACGCAGCCCATTTACCGCCCCACCGTGGTGGAGCCGCCGCAAACCGCCGAAATCCGCGCCAACTTCTACGACAACGTGACCCTGCCGGCCGTCATCCCGCCATCAATCTGCTCACCACACTGTTGTCGGGCGGCGAAAGCTCGCGTTTCACCAAGGAAATCAAGGACAAGGAACAGAAGGCGTTGTTCGTCGGGTCGTTTCCGCTGGCCTTGGAGCAGCCGGGCGTGTTCATCGCCTTCGGCATCGCCAACATGGGCACCAAACCCGAAGACTTGGAGGCGGCCATGACCCGCGAAATCGAGAAGGTGCAGAACAACCTGATCGGCGAGCAGGAATTCCAAAAGCTGAAAAACCAGACCGAGGCCGAATTCGTGACGCGCAACGCCTCGGTGGCGGGCATCGCCGAGAGCTTGGCCAATTACGAGATGTACTTCGGCGACGCAAACCTGATCAATGCCGAGATTGAACGGTACAACAAGGTGACGCGCGAAGACATCCAACGCGTGGCCCGCAAGTACCTGACCAAGGAAAACCGCCTGATGCTGTACTATCTGCCGAACTCGGCCAAACCCGCGCCGGAAGTGAAGCAACCCGACCCGCAGCCTGCCCAAGCCCAAACCCCCGCCCCCGAACCGCCCAATGAGGAGAAAAAGGGACGGAGGAAGAAGAAGTAGCCTCACCCCCGGCCCCTCTCCGAAGGAGAGGGGAGTGCCTTGTGGCAAGCCGAGCCTTTCGTCTGAAGGTGTTTAGGACAAAAAGCTCGTATGGTTGAAAAGTCGCCCCTCTCAGCAGGAAGCCTGCCCCGACGTGTCGGGGAGGGGCCGGGGGTGAGATTGTGCGTTTTGAGCAATTTTTGCCCGAAACGCCAGACCAAAAACCACAGCCTCCAAACCGACTGCTTTCTGTGTTTTTACAGACAAAAACAGAAATCATTCAACAATTTAACCATTCAACCATAAAACCATTTTCGATTACCACCCATGAAAAAGATATTGATTGCATTTGCATTCTTGCTCTTGTCAAGCCTGACCTTTGCGCAGGTTGACCGCACCAAACGTCCCGCCCCGGGCCCGGCACCCGTGGTTCGGTTGGGCAAATACGAGTCGTTCACCTTGGCCAACGGCATGAAAGTGTTCGTGGTCACCAACAAGAAACTGCCCCGCGTGGCCGTGAACCTGGTGCTGGACTACGTGCCGCCGCTCGAAAAAGACGCGGCCGGACTGGCCGAAGTGACCGGCCAACTGCTGCGCACCGGCACCGCCACCCGCACCAAAGACCAGATTGACGAACAGATTGACTTTCTCGGAGCCAGCCTGTCCACCTCCGGCGACGGAGCCTACGGCACCAGCCTGAAAAAGTACCAAGACCGCCTCGTGGAAATCATGGCCGACGTGCTGCTGAATCCGGCGTTCAAGCAAGATGAATTAGACAAAATCAAGACCGAGAAGAAAAACGAACTGTCGCTGGCCAAAGACCAGCCCGAATCCATCATGCAGCGGGTGCGCGGCGTGGTGCTGTATGGCAAAGACCATCCGTACGGCGAAATCACCACCGCCAAAACGATTGACAACATCACCACCGACCGCATCCGGCAGCATTACAACACGTATTTCCGGCCCAACATCGCCTACGTGGCCTTCGTGGGCGACATCACGCTGGCCGAGGCCCGTGCCCTCACCGAGAAGCATTTCGCCAAGTGGCAGCGCGGCAACGTGCCCGCCCCCTCCTACGCCATGCCCAAGGCCCCGGCCCAAACCCGCGTAGTGCTGGTGGACAAGCCCGGCGCGGTGCAAACCGTGTTGAGCGTGGCCTATCCGGTTGACTTCAAGCCCGGCGGGCCGGATGCCATCAAGGCGGGCCTTGCCAACGACATCTTCGGCTACGGCGGATTCTCTGGCCGCTTGTTCCAAAACCTGCGCGAAAAACGCGGCTACACCTACGGAGCCTACTCCGCCCTGCGCAGCAACCGGCTGGTGGGTTCGTTCGGGGCGGGCGGCAGCATCAAGACCAACGTGATGGACAGTGCCGTGGCCGAGATTCTGGGCGAGATGCGCCGCATCCGCGACCAAGCCGTTACGTCTGCCGAACTGCAACAGACCAAGAACATCCGCAACGGCACCTTTGTGCAGTCGCTGGAAAGCCCGCAGACCATCGCCAGCTTCGCCCTGAACACGGCCCGCTACAAGCTGCCCGCCGACTACTACGCCAATTACTTGAAAAACGTGGCGGCCGTCAGCGTGGCCGACGTGCAGGCCATGTCTCGCAAATACATCCTGCCCGACAATGCGTACATCATTGCCGTGGGCGACGCATCGGTGTTGGCCGACAAGCTGAAACAGTTCGGCCCCGTTGAACGCTACGATGCCGAGGGCAACAAAACGGAGGCCAATGCCGCCGCCACACCCGCCGGCCTCACCGCCGACCAAGTGATTGCCAACTACGTGGCGGCCATCGGCGGCAAGGAAAACCTGCTCAAAATCCGCGACATGACCACCAATCTCGCGGCTTCGGTGCAGGGCATGGAAATCGTAGGCGTGCAGCAGCGCAAGATTCCCAACAAGGTGTCCATGAGCATGAAAATACCGAGCATGGGCATGGAAGCCATGAAACTGACCTCTAACGGCAGCCGCGTGATGGTGGCCTCGATGGGCAACTCGCAGGAGATGCAAGGTGCGGAACTGGAAGCGGCCAAGGTGATGAACACGATGTTTGCCGAACTGCAATACGATCAGTTGGGTGTGAAACGCACGCTGGCCGGCACCGAGAAAGTGAACGGCACCGACACGTACAAACTGGAATTGGAACTGCCCGGCGGCAGCAAAGTGACCGAATATTACGATACGAAGACCGGCCTGAAAATCCGGCAAATTGCCACGCAGGCATCGGGCAGCCAAACCACCGACTTCAGCGACTATCGCGAAGTGGCAGGCGTGAAGTTCCCGTACTTGCTCAACACGACGTTCGGCCCGCAGACGGTGGAACTGAAGGTGACATCCGTGGAAGTGAACAAAATGCTCGGCGACGACTTGTTTGAGGTGAAGTAATGCTAAAAAGTCATGGGTCTTGGGTCTTGAGTAAATGACCGATTGCCAACGACTTAAATTGTTCTCAAACACATGCTTTTTTTAGTTTAAAAAGCTGTAATCCACAGTATGCACTGAGAAAATTCAACAAAAAACGCCCAAAACGCTTCGCGAGAATCTGACGAAGCGTTTTGGGCGTTTTTTGTAAATTCGGGCGTGGCAAGTGCTGATTTCACATTCCGAGACGTAAGTTCGGCGAAGCCAAATCCGCATTAGCTTCGCCGTCCCGACTTGTCGGGATCCGACTTTCCAATTGACATCAGCTCCCGCGCATCGCCACCAGACTTTCGTTCATCTTCTCCAACCGGCGTATTTCCTCGCCATAGAACCTAACCGCCGCCTGCGTACTGCGAAAATCCTTCGTAAGCCGTGCCCGCACCAGCCACATTTCGATGATGGATTCCGGCTCCAACGTCTGGTCTTCGTACTCGGCGTTGTCCGACTGCAACACAATCACCCCGCGCCGCTCGATTTGGTTGCGGATACGCTTGCAAACAATGTTTCCCGACGTGACAATCACGTAAATGGCCCCGTCTTTGAGTTGGCTGGCCGCATTGACCCGTTCGCCCACCACCCAGTCCTGTGAAAGTACCGTCAGTTCCATGCTGTCGCCCATGATTTCAAAGGCCCGGAAGTTTCCGGCTTGAAAATCGGGCAGGCTGAACACGGCCAAGTCCTCAATGAATTCACGGTCGTGGCAAAGGGCCGTGTAGCCGGCCGAAGCCCGGATAGGCACCATTGAAATCGCGCTCCGCCCTTCTTTGTCCACTGTGACCAGTTCCACCCGCCGACTCCCGTGAAAAGACACCGTACGGGCCATGTTTGTCTCAGACTCTTCTTTGTACTTTTCCAATGTATCTTTCAAAAACATCTCACCTTTTCCCGTATAAACCCAGTTCATGTCTATACCTTGTGCGGATAACGCTTGAAAATAAGCCACCGGAATGTGAATCCGCTTCCCCGACTCAATCAGACTGATGTCTTTTTGGGCCATTCCAGTGTCCTTGGCCATCCTCTGTTGGTTGTACCCCAACTTGATCCGGCAGGCCTTCAAGCGTTCGTGTAGGCTTTCCATGTTTGCGTAAAGCGTATAATCAGTATGCCGTTCGGTCATGAGTAATATTACAGTTTTCCATATTTTCCGCAAAAAGGCCGTAAACACGACAGCCGGTGCGTTTTGAACAAAAATAGCAAATTGCAAACGAGAACACAATGCCAATTATCGGAATCAGCCGGGCGGACACAGGATGAAACGGCGTTTGGTCAGGATACAGTACCAGTTGCTCCGTGGCTATAGAAAAAAAGCGTTTTGGGCAATTTTTGCCCAAAACGCTTTTGAAAATGAATCGCCGACAAGCAACTGTGTTTTTACTAAAGACCAAAGACTGACTACTGCCGACTGGGCACTTATTTCTTAACAGGCTGGTGCATCATCAATGCGTTCAGGATGTTTTCCACCTGCGGCACCGGCATTTTCACCACCAAATGCAAGTGTCCTTTGCCGTTGGCGTTCCAGTCGTTGCCGCCCCATTCCCTGCACACAAACCGGCCCGCATTGACCGAGTAATAAGGCTCGTACCCTTTGACGGCCACCAGCACCGCCGTCTGGTCCCAACTCATGCGCCCGGCGGCATCTTCCTTGGACATCGGAATGGCGATGGCAAACGCCTCTTTGATGGGCGAGTTCTGGATTTTCTCGTTCTGGATGAGCGGCAAGCCCGTGTGAATGGCTTGGCCGATCTCGAAACCGCTGAATATGATTTCGGTAGGCCACTGCTCGGCCACGTACTTGGCTGCAATCGGGTCGCATTGGATGTTGTACTCGCTGCCGGAGGGGAACTTTCCGGCCATCGAGACCAGCCGTTTCACCTTGCGTTTGACGAGTTCGGCCCCGCCGAGTGGCGAAAACTTGTCGGGCTTGGATTGCAGCAAATCGGCCAGATTGGTCAGGAAACCGACCGTCGCGATGGTTACGCTGCCGTCAGGCTGGGCGGCCAGTAGGCGGCGGTACAACGTCAGTGCGTCTTCGGCTTGGGCGTTCTTCTTGATTTTGCCGGGGTATTTGGCCACCAATACCGAATCCCACTTCTGCGCGGCGGTCATGTTCACGGCTTTTCCCCTGACCACGCCAACCTGTTGCAGGCAATGGTGGCGAGGATGTTCACTTGCCCGCTGTCGGCCAAGGCGTGCATGACGGCCATTGCCCCTACGTCGTCGTAGTCGGGGCCGATGTCGGTGTCGAAAATCAAATTGACAGCCGGTTTACTGTTTTTTACAGACTGGGCGTACGTTTCCAGCGTTGCTACAGTGGGCAGCGCAAGGAGGATGAATACAGAGATGGTGTTTTTGAGCATACGCAGGATATCGTTAACAGAATGTGAAAGATAAAATGACCGCAGCGCAACCTGCGACTGTCGTAGGTGAGGTTTTATACACGCCAAAGCCTGCATGTTTTTTTGCAAAGCCGAAGCTCATCTGTGCGTTTTGGGCAGTTTTTGGCAAAAACCGAGACCGTAATCAACGGGCGGCAATGATTAGTCCCAATCCCAGGATATAACACAGCAGCATTCCATTCAAAAGCAATGAAGTGCCTTTGGGTGCGGCCCGGAATTCTTTCCAGATGTAAATGCCCCAAATGGCCGCCACCACCGTGGCACCCTGTCCCAATCCGTAGCTGATGGCCGTACCCGCCTTGCCCGACGCAATGATGGAAAAGCTCATCCCCACGCACCAGATCATGCCGCCCAAGATGCCCGTCAGATGGTTTTTGCCGCTGCCTTTGAAATAGTCGCCGTAACTGACCGGCTTGCCCACGAACGGACGCGCCATTAGCAGTGAGTTGAAGAGCAGGTTACTGAGCAAAATGCCCACTGAGAAAATCACCACGGCCGTATAGGGACTGAGTTTGCCGGGTTCGGGCACATTGAAGTCGGCAAACATGGAGGCGGCTACGTATTTGTAGAAATAGCCCATCAGCACACCGGCCACTACCGAAAGCAACAGCCCCTTGCCCGACACGCCGCCTTGCTGCCCACGGGAGGCCCGCCGGTAAGCCGAGGCGTTGAGCACAATGGCCGCTGCAACCAATGCCACGCCGCCAAACAGAAGCACCGGGTTGCCCAGCGGCTGATCCAAGTAGTTGACCACCACGCCAATGACCAGTGCCAGCCCGATGCCTACCGGAAAGGCCACCGACATGCCGGCAATGGCAATGGCCGCCCCCAGCAGGATGTTGGCCGCGTTGAACACCACGCCGCCAATCAATGCCGAACGGATGCTGGAGCCGTCTGCCTGTCGGAGGTCAGCGACAAAGCCGCGTCCTCCTTCGCCGAAGCTGCCCAGCGTGAACGCAAACAAGAGTGCCATCAGCACGATGCCAATCACATAATCCCAATAGAACAACTCAAATCGCCAGGTGCTGGCGGCCAGTTTCTGGGTATTGGCCCAACTGCCCCAGCAGAGCATGGTGATGACGCAAAAAAACACAGCTAACGAGTAGGTTTCAATGACGAACATGGTGTGACAGGTGTTAGTGATTGGGTGTCTTGACTGACAAAGCTTTTTACACGGAACCGGTTGAAGCCGGGACACTTCAACTTTTGCTAAAAAACCGCTCAAGTAAGTACTTGGTCATTAGTAGTTAGTCTTTAGTCCAAAAGTTTAACTATCTGAATATCAATAAGAAGATAAGCGTTTCAAGCAAAAAATAGATAAAACTATTTGTGAACACGTACTTAGGCGAGCAAAAGTTTTAGTGGATGTCTTTCGGATTCCAAATCCGAGACAGTCGGGTTCGGGATTGCAAATCCCGAACAACTTTTTACCAGTAGAGTTGCTATCGGTTGATAATCAAATAGTTACAATATAATTTTCAGCCGTCACGCTGTGGCGTGATGGCAACTGTCACCCGGCCTCTGGCCGGGA
>JALOMD010000288.1 GCA_025455595.1 Cytophagales bacterium
CATAGGCGTTTTGGGCAAAAATTGCTCAAAACGATTTGTAACCCTCTGTACGAATAGCCGTTTTGGACGTTTTTCAAGTAATTGCGAAATGCAAATCTGCGACTGAAATTAAGTCCATTGGTTGTCAGAAACACAACAGCACGGCTGCGAACCGTGCTGTTGTATTCAAAATCAGCTTACTTGCTGTAGAATCTTGCCGCTGGCTTTTTCTTTCAGAATCACCTTCAGCTTGCCATCCGGCATTTTTTCTTCTTTAATCAGATAGTGCTTGTCGTCGTAGTCCACATAGACGCTCGGTTCGGTGATGTCGGTGCGGCCGCGCCAGTCAACGAGTTCCACCGGCTCCCAGCGTTTGGACTTGGCCGATTTATAGCACGCGTCCAGAATGGCGTTCACCACGTAGCCGTCGTAGAAGGTTTCCATCGGCGGCTTGCCGTGATCCATCGCGTCGAACATGTCGGTGAACATGTGGTTGTAGCCCAGCGAATGCACTTCGTCGGCGGTGGGGAACAGCCAGCCTTTGGTGCTTTCGGCTTTTTCAGCCACGTAGTCGCCTTCGCCCACGGCGGTGAAAATCTCGAAGCCCGTGCGCATGAAATGGTCGAGGCGGATTACACCTTCGGTGCCGCTCACTTCGTCGCGCAAGTCCATGCCCCCCCGGAAACACCAGCTTACTTCAAACTGCGCAATGGCACCGTCGGCGTACTTCACCAGCGCAATGGCATTGTCCTCAGCCTCAATGGGTTTCACTTGCGTGGCGGCCCAGCACATCACTTCCACGGGCTTCACGTCTTTGCCGATGTAGTTGCGGGCAATCTCCACGCAGTGGCAGCCGAGGTCAACCATCGCGCCGCCGCCCGACTGCTCGAAGTTCCAGAACCAGTCGCTGTGCGGGCCTGGATGCGCCTCGCGTGACCGCACCCACAACACCCGGCCCACCACGCCGCGCTGCACTTTGGAAAGGGCTTCCAACGTCTTGGGCGTATAGGCCAAGTCCTCCAGATAGCCGTGGAAAACACCCGCTTTCTCCACAATGTCGAGCATTTGCTTGGCTTCGGCGGCATTGCGACCCAGGGGCTTGGTGCAGAGAATGGCTTTGCCCGCCGCCGCCGCCAGCCGGATGGCTTCGAGGTGCAGGTCGTTGGGCAGGCCGATGACCACCGTGTCTGTTTCGGGGTCGTTGATGGCAGCGGCCATGTCCGACGTGTGTTTGGGGATGCCCCAGTGTTCGGCGAATTGCTTGGCTTTCTGGGCGTTGCGCGAATACACCGTATGCACCCGGTCGGGGCGGCGTTGTTCGTGCAAAGAGCGGGTGTAGAAATAACCGATCAGCCCGGTGCCGAGCATGGTAACCTTGTGAGATTTCATTCGTTCGTTTACGGTTTATAGTTTACGGTTTATCCTTTCTGCGATGCTTCGTTCTTCGATGCTTCGTGGGGTTGCACGCCGCTTCCGTGTTCTTTTACGTTTGAGCAATTTTTGCCTAAAACGCCTTTACGAAGCATCGAAGAACGAAGCATCGAACCTACATAGTCTTGATGCGGACGTTGCGGAGCTTGACCACGTGGTCATGGTCTTGGATGGCGATGCGGCCTTTGGCGTGCGGCGTGGCGTAGCCCCACTTGGCGAACTTGCTGGCCGCCAGTTGCTTCTTCCATTCGGCACCGCCGTATTCGTACTCCACCACTTTCTCGCCGTTGAGCCAGTGCTCCACGCGGTTGTTGTTGATGACGAGCTTGCCTTCGTTCCACTCGCCGGGCGTATTGGCCTTGAAGGCCGACGGAGCCTGCATGTCGTAGTTGGCACCGGATTTCTGCTTGTCGTTAATTTTCACCTCTTTGCCGTTGTCCATGTAAGGCGGGTAGCCGTTGTCGTCAATGATTTGGTACTCGGGGCCGGTTTCGTAGCTGTTCGGGTACTTCTTGTCTTCGATCACTTTGTAAATCAGGCCGCTGTTGCCTTTCGGCTCCACGTTCCAGTCGAAGCGCAACTCGAAGTTCTCGAACTCCTCGTCGGTCACCAAGTCGGCTCCGGTTTTGCCGGGGGTCATCAGCACGCCGTCTTCCACGCGCCAACCAATCACGGTGTCGCCTTTGTTGTAGCTGTGCCAGCCGTTGGTAGTAGTGCCGTCAAACAGCAGCCGGAAGCCTTGCGTTTTTTCCTCCTCGCTCAGCGTGTTCATGGCAGCAGTGGCATCCGTTGCCATGCTCGAAGTGTCGGTCATGGCCGCTGTGGTGTCAGTGGCGGTGTCTTGGGTTTTGGATGAGTCGCAGCCTGCCAAGCACAGCCCGGCGGTGACGAAACCCAACAAAAGGTTTGTTTTCATAAAAAACAAGTGGTTATGGGATGGAAGCAAAGCCGGACGTACCGGCCCCGTGCAATTTTAACTATTTCCCGTGCAAATCCGCAAAAGCGTTTTCAAAAAAGTGGAAACCGCCCCACCGAACCGAAACCTTTGCAAAGGGGTTCATTTGGAAAAAACTCCATAGGGTTCAAAACCCTATGAAGGTTGTACAGCCGTTTTAAGCAAAAATCGCCCAAAACGGCGGATTGTCTGAACCTTGATTCGCAGGATTCAAGGATTAACATGATTTCAATTCGTCAATCAAGGTAATCTTTTAATCCTACGAATCAAGGTTCTGACAAACAGGCGTTTTAAGCAAAAAATGCCTAAAACGCTACGTAACATCATTCACTCACTCAGTCATTCATTGCCCCCCATGGAAACGACCATAAAAATCCCCCTCATCGGCGTGCGCAACGGGCAAGCCGCCGCCTTGCTCGGCGACGAACTGGGCAAAATCAACGGCGTGCGGCAAGTCAGCGTCAGCCCCGACAACGCCACCGTTGACCTTGACCCGACGCAGAACCAACTGCCGCAACTGGCCCAAGCCGTGCGCAGCCTCGGCTACGACGTGGCCACGGTGAAGCAGACTTTTCCAGTGCTGGAAATGAGTTGCGCCTCATGCGCCGTCGGCGTGGAAAGCGTTCTTAAAATGCAGCCCGGCGTGGTCAACGCCGCCGTCAATTATGCCAACGCCTCGGCGCGGGTGGAATACCTGCCCGGAACCGACGAAAAGCAACTCCGGCGGGCCGTCCAGTCGGCCGGCTACGACTTGGTGTTGGAAGAAGACACCGCAAGCGACACCCAAGCCGAAGCCCAGCAACGTCGCTACGCACAATTACGCCGCGACACCGTTTGGGCGGCCGTTCTGACGGTTCCCGTCGTGGTCATCGGCATGTTTTGGATGGATTTTCCCTACGGCAACTGGGTGATGCTGGCCCTGACGGCCATGGTGCTGTTCGGCTTCGGCAGGCGGTTTTTCGTCAATGCATTCCGGCAGGCCCGCCACGGCAAGGCCAACATGGACACGCTGGTGGCCCTGAGCACGGGCATCGCCTTTGCGTTCAGTGCGTTCAATACGGTTTTTCCGCATTTCTTTCATTCCTCCGGCGGTCACGCTCTCGATTCTCATGCACACGTCTATTTCGAGTCGGCGGCGGTGGTGGTCGTGTTCATTCTGCTGGGCAAACTGCTCGAAGAACGGGCCAAGTCGAACACCTCGGCGGCCATCCGCAAGCTCATGAGCCTGCAACCGCAACACGTCACGCGCCTCGCCGACGACGGCAGCGAGCAGGTTGTCCCGCTGGCCGAGGTTCGTCCCGGCGACCGGCTGCTGGTAAAGCCCGGCGACCGGATTCCGGTGGACGGCCGGGTGGCGGCGGGCCGTTCGTTCGTGGACGAAAGCATGATTTCCGGCGAACCCGTACCCGTCGAAAAAGCCGAAGGAGCCGAAGTGCTGGCCGGAACGGTGAACCAAAAGGGCAGTTTCCGCATGGTGGCCGCCGCTGTCGGAACCGACACGGTGCTGGCGCAAATCATCCGGCGGGTGCAGGAGGCGCAAGGCAGCAAAGCCCCCGTGCAGCGGCTCGTGGACAAGGTGGCAGGCATTTTCGTACCTGTCGTGATTGGAATTGCATTGCTCAGTTTCGCGGCGTGGCAGGTGTTCGGCGGTGAAAACGCCCTCACCAACGGCTTGCTGGCGGCGGTGACCGTGCTGGTGATTGCCTGTCCGTGCGCCTTGGGTTTGGCCACGCCCACCGCCCTGATGGTAGGCGTAGGCAAAGGAGCCGAAAACGGAATTCTCATCAAAGACGCAGAAACCCTCGAACTGGCCCGCAAAGTCACCGCCGTGGTGCTGGACAAAACCGGTACCCTCACCGAAGGACGGCCGGAAGCGGTGGGAAGTCGGAAGTCGGAATGCGGAATGCGGAATGAAATGGAAGTCGAAAAACAAATAGAAGATGAGAGAATTGAAGCCCAGCCTACGAATTCTCCGCATTCCGCATTCCGCGTTCTGCTTTCCATCGAATCCCAGTCCGAGCATCCGTTGGCGGGGGCGGTGGTGCGGTGGCTGCGCGAGGCGTATGTGAAGTCAGTGCCGCTCGATTCGTTCGAAAGTGTGACGGGGCGTGGTGCCGAAGCCATGTACCAAGGCAAGACCTACCGCGTGGGCAGTCGGCGGTTTATGGACGAAAACCGCATTTCGGTTGACGAAAGCACGGCGCAACAGGCGGCGACCTGGCAACAGGAAGGCATGACGGTGGTTTACTTCGCCGAAGACCAAACCTTGCTGGCGGCGTTGCCGATTGCCGACCCGCTGAAACCCACGGCAGCCGAGGCGGTGGCCGATTTGCAACAACGGGGCATAGCCGTTTATATGCTCACCGGCGACAACACCGCAACCGCCCAAGCCGTGGCTCACCGACTGGGCATCAAAGACTTTGTAGCCGAAGCGTTGCCCGCCGACAAAGAGGCGTTTGTGGCGAAATTGCGCGAAAACGGCCACGTGGTCGCCATGGTCGGCGACGGCATCAACGACGCACCGGCCCTTGCCCGCGCCGACGTGAGCATTGCGATGGGCAAAGGCACCGACATCGCCGTGGACGTGGCCCGCATCACGCTGGTTTCCAGCGACTTGCGACGCGTGGCCCAAGCCCTCCGCCTCTCCGACCTGACGGTGAAGGCCATCCGGCAAAACCTGTTTTGGGCGTTTTTTTACAATCTCGTTGGAATTCCCATTGCGGCGGGTGCGTTGTATCCGGTGTTCGGCTTCATGCTCAACCCGATGATTGCCGGGGCGGCCATGGCGTTGAGTTCCGTCTCGGTAGTGACCAACAGCCTGCGACTGCGGAACGGAAAAATTTGAATGGTTGCAAGTACGAAGTCGTCAGTCGTCAGTGGTTAGT
>JALOMD010000289.1 GCA_025455595.1 Cytophagales bacterium
ATGTGCACTTTGTCCTGCCGAATCATCTCGGCCAGCGAAATGCCCAGTTCGGCGGTACTCATGGCACCGGCCAGCGTAATCATCATTTTGCCGTTTTCGAGCAAATGCGTTTCGTAGCCTTTGGCGGCATCCACCAACGCAGCGGCGTTGAAGTGCAGGTAGTTTTTTTCTATGAATTGTGAAATGGGGCCTTTCATGAGTGATGAGTTATGAATGATGAGTGAATAGTGAAAAGCGTTTTAGGCAAAAATTGTTCAGACCGCTTGTAACACAACATTCATGTTGTGCCGGACGCAAGTAACGCGACTGTCGGTGTCACTCAGTCACAACATGAATGTTATGTTACGTTTCAAGTAAAAAACGCATAGAACGGCTGGCAAAGGTAGAAAGTTTTGGCGGCGCGTTGTATGATTTTTTGTTGAGGTATTGAAAACGCAAAGACCTGACAGGTTTTAAAAACCTGTCAGGTCTAAATCTGTTTTATTGTAGGCGTTTTGAGCAAAAATTGACAAATCCCGCACTCGGCGGGAACGACCAAAACGGCACAGCCTGAAGCATGTGCTACAAAAAAATCTGACCTCTGACTTCTGAACTCTGACCTCAAAACACGTCCTTGATTTCGTACTTCCGGTCGCGGAACTGGAACGAGTCGCCTTTTTTCATGCCCACCATCGCTTGGAAAATCGGGGCCGAGGTGGAAATCGGGAAAAACGTGTCGGTGTCGAGCGTCACCTTGTTCATGCCCACGGCAATGAAGAAATTTCCCGTGTTGGTTTGCACCACCGCCCCCGGCTCCACCACCGGCTTGAGGTCGTAGGCGGGCACGGCTTCGAGCAAGTCGAGGTCGTTTTGCGAACTGCGCCATTTCACGGCGTACATGTCGCGCATCTGGTGCATCTGCTCGCGGTACGACTCGGTCATTTCCTCCGGGCTGCCCTCTTCGCTGTTGGCGTTCTCTTGGGCCTCCAACATGGCCTCGCGGGCCGTTTTTACGATTTCCTTCTGGGTGCTTACGCAAGCTTCGAATAATTTTCGCTTTAGGTCGAGTTTGTCCATGCGAGAAAATAAGTATTGGGTCGTTAGTAATTCCTGCCTGTCGGCAGACAGGAGTCGTTGGTTGGAAATGTAAGTACTTGATAATGAGTAACTTGTGTTTCGTTTTAGCGATTTTTTGCCCAAAACGCTCAGTTGAGAAACAACTCAGGGCAATTATTGTTGCCGGTTGTTTCGCCACCAACCGGCAACCGGCGGTTTTGCCTGTGTTTCGGCCAAACCGCCCTCTTAAACAGCGGTTTGCTGCATTTTGTTTCAAGCTGGCGTAAAAATCGGGGCGCAAGTTACAGATTTTTTGGAAACAGGGTAGTCGCCATCGGCCGTTTGATTTTTACCCTCATATCACCACCTTTGCAGCAAAGAAGCCGATAGCGGAGACTGTTGCGTTTTAAGTAAATTAGGACTTTCGCTTGTAGCTCCGAATGGTATTCGGAGCGTCATGCAACGCATGACTTGCCTGTAGAAAATCACCCTTCGGGTGAACTCCGAATACCATTCGGAGCTACTGACGCATCGCTTTTTTATGCCAAGCGAAAGTCCTACAAATTTTGCCCAAAACGTTTGTATGTGCTGCTGCGCGAGTGAGAGACTCGCCGACGCGCAGCAGAATGAAAACGGCGTTTTGAGCAAAAATCGCCCAAAACGCCTCTGAATTCTGAATTAAATCGTACTTCGTAAATCGTAATTCGTAATTCGTACTTCAAAATGTCCGAAACCCACGCCCAAGAACGCATTGACGCGCTGACCAAGCAAATCAATTATTACAACTACCGTTATTACCAAGACAGTGTTTCGGAGATTTCCGACTACGAGTTCGACAAACTGTTGGAAGAACTCGTCGGGTTGGAGAAGCAGTTTCCGCACCTGTTGCGGCCCGATTCGCCTTCGCAACGCGTCGGCGGCACGGTTACCAAGAGCTTCGCCTCGGTGCGGCACCGCTACCCGATGCTGTCGCTGGGCAACAGCTACTCGGAAGAAGAAATCCGCGAGTTCGATGCCCGCGTGCGCAAAGTGACCGGCGACGAACTGGAGTACGTCTGCGAGCAGAAATTCGACGGCGTGGCCCTGAGCCTGACCTACGAAAACGGCGTGCTGGTGCGGGCCGTCACGCGCGGCGACGGCGTGCAGGGCGACGACATCACGGCCAACGCCCGCACCATCCGCACCATTCCGCTGCGCATCCACGGCGACAACATCCCGGCCTCGTTCGAGGTGCGCGGCGAGGTGTTCATGCCACTGAAAGTGTTCGAGCAAATCAACGCCCAGCGCGAAGACATCGGCGAGCAACTGATGGCAAACCCGCGCAACGCCGCCTCCGGCACGCTGAAACTCCAGGATTCGGCCGAGGTGGCCAAACGCCAACTCGACTGCTACATCTATTACCTGCTCGGCGAAAACCTGCCGTACCGCACCCACTCCGAGTCGTTGAAGCAACTGGAGCAGTGGGGCTTCCAAGTGTCTGATACTTACCGCGTTTGCCAGACCATTGACGAGGTGATGGACTACATCCACCGATGGGACACCGAAAGATTCGATCTGCCGCTCGGCACCGACGGCGTGGTGCTGAAAGTGAACAGCTACGCGCAGCAGGAGGAACTCGGCTTCACGGCCAAAAGCCCGCGCTGGGCCATTGCGTTCAAGTACAAGGCCGCTGCCGCCGCCACGCCGCTCGAAACGATTATCTATCAGGTTGGTCGTACCGGAGCCGTTACGCCGGTGGCTAAGCTGAAGCCCGTGCTGCTGGCCGGCACCACCGTGAAACGCGCCTCGCTGCACAACGCCAACGAAATCGCCCGGCTCGGCATCCACGAAGGCGACACGCTGTTCATCGAAAAAGGCGGCGAAATCATCCCGAAAGTGACCAGCGTGGACTTGACCAAACGCCTGCCCGGAGCCAAGCCCATTGCGTACCTGACGCATTGCCCGGCCTGCCACACGGCCTTGGTGCGAACCGAAGGCGAAGCGGCATTTTATTGCCCGAACGAACTGGGGTGTCCGCCGCAAATCCGGGGGCGGCTGGAGCATTTCATCCAGCGCAAGGCCATGAACATGGAGAGCCTCGGCGAAGGTAAAATCGAACTGCTGTACGACAAAGGCTTGGTGCGTTCGGCCGCCGACTTTTACCAACTCACTTACGAGAAACTTTACGGCCTTGAAAAAGTGATAGAGAACGCCGAAACCGGCGAAGTGCGGCGCGTGTCGTTCAAGGAAAAAACCGTCGAGAACATCTTGGCTTCCATCGAAAAGTCCAAGACTGTTACCTTTGACCGCGTGTTGTTTGCGTTGGGCATCCGGTACGTGGGGGCCACCGTAGCCGCCAAACTGGCCGCGTATTTCGGCAATATGGCCGCCATTCAAGAAGCCACCGCCGAGCAATTGCAACAAGCACCGGAAATCGGCGGGAAAATCGCCGAGAGCATCGCCAAGTTTTTCGCAGAACCGCGAAATATTGAATTTGTGCAACGGCTGCGCGAGGCGGGCATCCAGATGGAACTGGAGCAGAAGGAGTTGGTGAAAGAAGGCGACTCGCTGGCGGGCAAGACGTTCGTGATTTCGGGGGTGTTCGCCAACTTTGAACGCGACGACCTGAAAGACAAAATCATCGCCAACGGCGGCAAGGTGCTGAGCGGCGTATCAGGCAAATTGGATTATCTGCTGGCGGGCGAAAACATGGGGCCGTCGAAACTGGAGAAAGCCGAGAAATTGGGTGTGAAAATCATCTCCGAAACCGATTTTCTGGCGATGATAGGGCCCCTCCCGGCCTCCCCTAATGGGGGAGGGGAAAGGTAGGCAGTGGCAGGCGGCAGGCCGTTTTGGGCATTTTTTGCCCAAAACGCATTTCACTATACATAAAAAAGCCCCCTCCCTCGGAGGGGGTTGGGGGAGGCCATTCATGAACTTGTCCGAACACTTCCTGAAACGCAAGAACGACCGGTGGTTGCGTGAAGACCATTTGCGGGAAGTGCGTTTCGCGCCGCTGACCGAAGCCCGCGACGTGGGGATTCTGTTCATGGAAGAGGAGGGAGGCCAGCAGGCTTTGAACCGATGGATTGAGCAGTTGGCGGCGGAACGGAAACGGGTGCGTGCTTTCACGTATTTCGAGAAGCCGCACAGCAATCCTTACCAATTCAAGTTCGATTTTCTTACACCCAAGGAGATTTCGCTTTTTGGTGAAATTCGGAATGAAAAGGCGAGCCAGTTTATTGATTTCCGGTTCGACTACTTGTTTTGTACGGCCAAGCATATTTTGCTACCTTTCGAGTACATGCTGCTGCGCAGCCAAGCCCGCTGCAAAGTGGGTTTTCACCAAGAGGGCAAGGAACATCTTTTTGACTTGATGATTGAGGCCGCACCGGAAACCTCCTATGCCGACTTGCTGAAACAAATGCACGAATACACGCTGAAAATCAGCGAAAGTGTGAAAGCTGTATAACGTTTAACGTTTATCGTTCAAAGAACGTTGAAACGGACACATACTGTCCGAAGCGGAAAAACGATAAACGTTAAACGTTAAACGAAAAACGTTAAACGAAAAACGAATGAATGTAAAATTTCACGGAACGGGAGTGGCTTTAATAACGCCTTTCCGTGCCGATTTGTTGGTGGACTACCCGGCTTTGGAGCGGCTGGTTGAACACGTGACGGCGGGCGGTGTTGATTATTTGGTGGTGCTGGGAACCACCGGCGAAGCCGCTACGGTTACCGCTGCCGAAAAACAGGAAATCTTGCGTTTTGTGGTAAGCCGCAACAACGGCCGGCTGCCCGTGGTGTACGGTTTGGGTGGCAACAACACGGCCGGTTTGCTCGAAAGCATCAGCCAAACCGACTTTTCGGGTGTGGACGCGGTGTTGTCGGTGAGTCCATACTACAACAAACCCACCCAGCGCGGCATCATCGCCCACTACGAAGCCCTTGCCGATGCGTCGCCGGTGCCGGTGATTCTGTACAACGTGCCGGGCCGCACGGCTTCCAATCTCACAGCCGAGTCAACATTGGTTCTGGCGCAGCACCGCAATATCATCGGGGTGAAGGAAGCCTCCGGCGACATGGCGCAAGGCTTGGCCATTGCCCGCGACAAGCCGGATGATTTTTTGTTTTTGGCCGGCGACGACATGCTTACCGTTCCCATGACGACGTTCGGAGCCAAGGGCGTTATCTCGGTGATTGCCAATGCGTTGCCGCAATCATTTTCGCG
>JALOMD010000290.1 GCA_025455595.1 Cytophagales bacterium
GAAGGAAAGCACCGGGATATTCCGCATGAAGTCCTCTTCCGAAATCTTCCAACCGACCGACACGCCCGGGAACACACCATACCGGTTTTCCGGCCCGAACTTGGTCGAATAACCATCACGACGAAGATTAGCAGTCACCAAATACTTGTCTTTGAACGCGTACTCCAAGCGGGCAAACTGCGACAGAATGCGGAAGGCGTCGCCCGCGTAACTGCGCATGGTGGCGGTGGAGACCGTGCGTACCAAATCGAAGTTTTGCGGCACCGGCACCAAAGCACCTCGGTTGTTGCCGCTTACGTTGGCGAAGTTTTCGTTGTGATTGCCGAATGTCTTGTCATAGTTGAGTGTAAACGTGCCGATGAATTTCATGTCACGGCCCATGAAACGGCCGAAGTCGTCAAACGAGGGGCCGTTGCCGATGTCGGCCACATAGTTGTAGCCGTAGTTATTGTAACCGACAATGCCGGTTCCCAATGTGGAGCGGAAGTTCAAACCATCAATGATTTTGGCCTCCAAGGTGCCGCCCAGTGTCACCTCATAGCTCTCGTTGCGACTGAAATTGCCCAAGATGGCTTGCAAGTCGTGTCCGCCCTGGAAGCCGCGCGGCAGCTTGCCCCAACCGCCAAACGGATTAGTGGGGTCGTACACCGCCATGACGGGTGTGTTGCGGAACGACAAATCGCCTTGGTTGGTGCTGGAGTTTGGGTCTTCTTGACCGTACCGACCGTAAAGGGTCTGGCTGAACTTGAACCGTTTGCTAATTTGGTGGTCGGAGTTCAGACGCAGGGTATAGCGGTCAATCCAGTTGCCGAGCCGTGTACCGTCGATACGGGCGTAGTTGGTGGATACATAGAAAGTGGATTTCTCGCCGCCGCCCGACAGCGAAATCGTATAGTTTTGATCACGGCCTTGGCGGTACGTCTCCCCGAACCAGTCGGTGTCGGGCAGCCGCGACCAGCCGCTGCGGGGACCGTACAGATCCTCCGCCGGAAAACCGAAAGCTTCCTTGGCACGGATGTACTCGTCGCGACGCAGTGTTTGCGGCAGGTTGAACACGTTCCGAACCCCGTAATTGGCGTTGAAACCTACCCGCAATTGGCCTGATTTTCCTTTTTTGGTCGTTATCAAGATAACGCCTGAGCCGCCCAATGCTCCGTAAATGGCAGCAGCGGCGGCATCCTTCAGTACGTCCACCGATTCAATGTCCTGTACGTTGAAGTTGAAATTGGTGCCTTGGAACGGAATGCCGTCCACCACGTACAACGGCGAGCCGCCGTTGATGCTCACCGGGCCGCGAATCACAATGTTGGCTCCGCTGGCTGGGTTGCCGTCGGTTTGGGTGATGTAGGCCCCCGGAATGCGGCCTTGAAGGGCGTTGGTAAGGCTATTGGTGGGCATGTTCTTGATTTCTTCGCCGCGCACTGAAGCCACCGAGCCGGTCAGGTCTTTGCGGTTTTGCGTACCATAACCCACCACTACCACTTCAGACAGCGATTTGATGTCGGGTATCAAAGTCACATCAACGGTGGTGCGGTTGCCCACCACTATCTCCTCGGTGACATAGCCAATGAAACTGAACACCAGGATGGCACCTTGCTCTGGTACACTGATGCTGTACTTGCCGACAGCGTCAGTGGTTGTGCCAGATGTGGTGCCTTTCACCGATACACTGACACCGGGCAGCGACTCACCCGCATCAGACTTCACCGTACCGCTGACCAAAGTGGCAACAAAGTCGTTTTGGGCGTTTTTTTCAGAAAAAGCACCTAAATCGGGTGCGGCCGTGCCGGGCGGCAGGGCCGCATTCGTCATTTTTGTTTTTTTGCGCGACTTGATGATGTAGGTGTCCTTGCCTACCCTTTTGTAGCTCAAGTTCAGCGGGCCAAGCAGCAGCCGAATGGCCGACTCTGCATCGGGTTGGTACAGCCAATCGTTGTTTTCGTTTACATAGCGGTTGGTCACCACATTGCTTTGGTAGCCAAACACCACTTTGTATTTGGTTTCCAGTTCGCCAAGAGCCTTGCGCAGCGACAGTTTCTGTTCATTCTGGATGGTCGTTCGCTTTCCGGTGTCAAAAGCAAGTGACTGTGCCGAAGCAGGTAGCCTCCAGCACGCAACAACGCAAACCATGGAAAGCACCAGCTTGGTGCAGGCAGTTGTGTTTAGGTGTTTCATACAGATTTGTTTGATAAGGATACTTGTTCTGTGAGGGTTATTCGCTTGATTTTTGGTAACTGGGTAGTCGGCCATAGGCCGTTTTGAGCAAAAAACAGCCAAAACAGTTTCTGAATTAGTTACTCGTTTTCGGAGACTGATTTCTCTATTGTCAATGTTTTGTTTTTCTCTGTTATTTTCAGCTCTAATGCTTCCGAAAGAGCTGTTATCAATAGATTGAGATTGTTGTCTTTCAGCGTGTAGGTGAATCGTACATCTGACAACTCTTTGTCTTTGATTTCCACTGTGTAGCCATAGTTTTCTTGAATCATTTGCGCTATTTCAGACAGCGGCGTGTTGTCGAAAATCAGAGTTCTGTCTTTCCAAGATGTGTAGCGACGCGTATCCACTATTTTGCGCACCGGGTGGGCGGCGACTTCCACCAAATCGCCCGGTTGCATGATTACTTCCGAGGCTGTCTTTCTGTCGGTCAACTTCACTTTGCCGGTGTTGAGGACAACACGCGTCTTGTTTTGCCGTTCGTACACACTGAAAGTCGTGCCCAGTACTTCCACTTCGGCATCTTTAGTGTGGACAATGAATTTACTGTTGTTTTCTGTGTGTTTTACAGAGAAAAAGGCTTCGCCTTGCAGCCAGAGTTCACGTGTGCCTCTGTCCTGCCAGTCATTGTTCAGGCGCAATTCTGAGTTTGCGTTCATCGTTACCACTGAGCCGTCGGGCAGGATGACCGAACGTACTTCGGCATAGTCGGTCTTGTAAACAGTAGAGCGGTTTAAATACCAGACACCAGCCACCGCCAAGAGCAACAAGGCTACCGAAGCCGCTACGGATTGCCACCGAAGGCCAAAAGGAGGGAATGAATACAGGCTGCGCGACGAACTGGCGGCTATGCGGCTTTGCACCGATTGGATGGCTCTTTCACGAACTGCATCGGAAAGCGGTGTCTTTTGAAACGACTGCAAGACCCGAATCATGCGGGCGGCTTCTTCGGCGGCTTCGCGGTGTTGGGGGTTGGCTTCCAGCCAATCAGACCAACGGCGCACATCCGCGTCGTTGGCGCGGTTTACCCAATTGACAAAACTTTCGTCGGCTATGAAGTCTTCAGGCGAGTTATTCTCTTGATACATATAATTCAAGGTGTGATTACATGTGTAAGAGGTGCTGTCTGCCGGAATCTTCGTGTCGGTTTACGGATTTTTTTTGCTTTGCTATTATTTTCTTTACCAGATACAATTTTCGGCAAATTTTATCTTCAAAAAGTTATATTTAAAACGAAAGTGACATGACAAGACACTTGGGCACCCGGCGTTTTGAGCAAAAAATGCTCAAAACGCCCGTAACACAGCGTTCATGTTGTGACTAAGCGACACCGACAGTCGCGTTGCTTGCGTCCGACAAGAATGTTGTGGTGCGTTTTGGGCATTTTTTGCTCAAAACACCTTCGATTCAGAAAAGGGAAAGAATGAGCAACGCCAAGTTTAGAACCAGCAGGAAGCGTTTGCGCAGGTTGGCTACCGCCTTGTGGATGAGTTCGTAGAGATAAGCCACCGAGACCGACATCACCGAGGCGATATCCTCGTAAGTCAGGTTCTCGAAGAAACGGAGGTAAACGGCTTCTTTTTGGCGAGGAGGCAATTGTTGGATGTATTCGGAAAGGCGTTGGGACAGTTCTTGCGAATGTTGGTGCTCAATGAGTAATTCCTCCGGCGAAATGTCCAGCGCGAAAAAATAATGGTCGTCCAGTCCGCTTGCTTCGTGTTTTCGAATGGTTGACATCTGTTTCAGCAAACGCCGCCGTAGGCTGGTGAACAAGTATGATTTCACAGCCGCCACGTCGCTGAGCCGCTGGCGGCGCACCCATAAGTCCACGAACATTTCCTGAATAGAATCTTCTATTATGGTTGTTTCAGGACAAAGTCGGCAACCGTAGCGATACAGGTCGTCAAAGTACCGCCTCATCAGCCACGTCACCGCCTGCTCATCGCCCTGCTTGAGGCGATGCCATATTTCGGCATCCGGCAAAGAAGCAGTAGAAAAGGTCATATACAAGCGAAAATGGGTTGGACAAATATAAATAATCTTTTAAGTTTTTGCACTTTGTTGCCGATAAAATCACATACATTAAATGACGTGACACCCCAAGAATTTATTCGTACGGATGTTATTTTTGGCTCACTTTTGCCCGTCGTAACAGATGACCTACCCAGAAACCCTCGACTACCTGTACAGCCGCCTGCCCATGTTCCACCGCATCGGCAAGGCTGCCTACAAGGCCGATTTGCACAATACGCTGGCTCTGTGCGCCCATTTGGGCAATCCCGAACAGAAGTTCAAGTCCATCCACGTGGCGGGCACCAACGGCAAAGGCAGCACGTCGCACATGCTGGCGGCTGTGTTGCAGTCGGCGGGTTACAAGACGGGGCTGTACACTTCGCCGCACCTGAAATCATTCACCGAACGCATCAAGATCAACGGACAGGAGATTCCGCAAGATGCGGTAAGCGACTTCGTGACCCGGCACCGCGAGTTCATCGAGCAACTGCAGCCATCGTTTTTCGAGATGACCGTCGGGATGGCGTTCGATTACTTCGCCCGTGAGCAAGTGGACATCGCCGTGATAGAAGTGGGCGTAGGAGGGAGGCTTGACTCGACGAATGTGATTACGCCGGAACTGTCGGTCATCACCAACATCAGTTGGGACCACATGGACTTGCTCGGCGACACGCTGCCTAAAATCGCCGCCGAGAAAGCGGGCATCATCAAGCCGGGCGTGCCGGTGGTGATCAGCGAGCGGCAACCGGAAGTGGCACAGGTGTTCATCGAAAAAGCCGAAGCTGAGAACGCGCCGATTTACTTTGCTGATGATGAGATCAATACGCACGATTTGGGCATTGCATCGTCCGGTTTGCGCAGGGCCGAAGTCACGGATGTCAGCAATGGCGGTTTGGTGATTTGTCAAATAGAAATTGACTTGTTGGGAGAATACCAGTTCAAGAATGTAACCGGTGTGTGGAAAGCAATTGAAATTCTGCAAAAGGCGGACTGGAAAATCACAGCAGGTCACGTGCGGGCAGGCTTGAAGAGTGTGGTGTCGCTGACCGGCCTGAACGGTCGTTGGCAGGTTCTATCTCGAAATCCGCTGATAGTCTGCGACACCGGCCACAATGAAGGCGGTATCCGATTGGTAACAGAGCAATTGGATCACCTCACTTACAAGCGGTTGCACATGGTCATAGGAACCGTCAA
>JALOMD010000291.1 GCA_025455595.1 Cytophagales bacterium
TGCCAAACGCGTCATCATCTCGGCCCCGGCCAAAGACGACACGCCGACGTTTGTGATGGGCGTGAACGAAAAGTCGTTCAAGTCGGACATGAGCATCGTTTCCAACGCCTCTTGCACCACCAACTGCCTGGCTCCGCTGGCGAAAGTGTTGAACGACAAATGGGGCATCGAGGAAGGCCTGATGACAACCGTACACGCCGTGACGGCCACGCAGAAAACCGTGGACGGCCCTTCGATGAAAGACTGGCGCGGCGGCCGGGGTGCTTACCAAAACATCATCCCGTCGTCAACCGGTGCCGCCAAGGCCGTGGGTTTGGTGATTCCCGAACTGAAAGGCAAGCTCACGGGCATGTCGTTTCGCGTACCGGTGGCCAATGTGTCGGTGGTCGACCTGACGGCCCGTTTGAAAACGCCTGCCACTTACGAGGAAATCAAGGCCGAAATGAAACGCGCCTCCGAGCAGGAACTGAAAGGCATTTTGGGCTACACCGAAGACGAAGTGGTGTCCACCGATTTCATCGGCGATGCCCGCACCTCGATTTTCGACGCCAAAGCCGGCATCCAACTCAGCCCGACATTCGTGAAAGTGGTGTCTTGGTACGACAACGAGTGGGGCTATTCCAACAAGCTCGTCGGATTGCTCACCTACACGGCTGGCGTTTAAAAAGTCTTGAGTCTTGTGTCTTTGGTCTTGAGTGGAAAATAGATTTTTCGCAATGTCTTGACACAAGCGTTTTAAGCAAATTTTGCCCAAAACGCCCCGACTGTTCGGGGCGTTTTTTATTTGCCGTTTTCTGTCTGGAAGCGATTTCTGACAGAAAAAACAGCAACACGGATTGAACGGATGAAAGGGATTTGAACGGATTTGAATCCGTTTTTTATCCGTCGCATCCGTCCAATCCGTGTTGCTGTTTTTTACAGAAGCGTTTTGGGCAAAATTTGCTCAAAACGTCGCCTTGTCGTGGCATGACTGAGATACAATGAATCGTGGGTGTTGTCTGAGTCATGCCACGACTGTTTTCTATACTTGCCTTTGGCCGTTAGCCGTGGCATGACCCGACATGAAAATCCGCGTGAGGCAGTGCCTCAGTCATGCCACGACAAGCGACGTTTTGAGCAAAAATTGCCCAAAACGGCAAACGTTAAACGCAAAACGAATCACGGCTCGGTTGGTTTGCGTGTGATCAATCCGTTGTCATCAATCTGTAGCGGGGCTTCGGGGAAGTCGGCGAGAAGCAGGCGTTGCAGCGTCTTCACGGCTTGGTTGGCTTCGTCGAGTTGCGGGCCGCCTTCGCCGGTTTGCTTGACGGGCGTGACTTCGGCTTTCAGAAACGTGCCTTGCCGGTTCAGGAACACTTTCAGAATCGGAGCCACGCCGCCCTCGCCTTTGAGACTGAACCGGGCGTAAGTGCAGAAATTGCCGAGGCTATAGATAATGAACCGGTCTTTGTACAAATCCACCGAACGCGTCACGTGCGGGCCGTGGCCCAGCACCACGTCGGCCCCGGCATCAATCACGGCGCGGGCGAATGCGTACGGATTGCCCCGGTTTTCGCCCACGAACATCTCCGTCTTGCGCGTCACCCGCGTGGCTCCGCGCCCTTCGGCACCGCCGTGAAACGACACAATCACGATGTCGGTCGAGTCGGCGAGTTGCTTTACTAATTGCTTGGCGGTCTTCAGGTTACGGATGTCCAGCGTGCCTTCGTTCGGGGCAAAGGCGATGAGTCCGTACCGCACGCTGTCTTTGACGAAAACCGTGGTCGGGGCCGTTTCCAGTCCGGCGTATCCGATGCCCGCCGAGTCAAGCGTTTCCATGGAACTTTGCCGCCCCACCGGCCCGAAGTCGCCGCTGTGGTTGTTGGCTAAGCTCATGATGTCAAAACCCGCGTCGGTCAGGTGTCGCACATAACGGGTGGGCGTGCGGAATGCGTAGCAAACCGCCGGATTGGCGCAGGTTTTCACTTTGCCGCCGCGTTTTTTGTCGAGCAGCGTGCCTTCAAGGTTGCCGAAAGTCACATCGGCGTTGCGGAGGATGGTTTTGATGGTGTCCGGCAGAATCGTCGCGCCGTCTTCGGGCGGCAGAAAAGACGAATCCGGAAAATCCGTACCCATCATGATGTCGCCCACGCCGATGATGGTCAGCGTATCCTTTTGAACCAAAGTGTCTTTGCGGGCCAGCGTATCGGCCGGGAGGGTGGCGGTGGTGTCGCGCCGCAAGACGCGGTGTTCCTGCTTAACGGCAGGCTTGTCTTGGGCTTGCAGAAAAGCGAAAACCAAGAAGAGGATCGGGAAGAGGTACAGACTGTTGCGCATGAGAAACCGCCAGAGAGGTAGTCGGGACATGGTTCGGGGCAAAGGTATCGGTTTGGCGGTTGGTTTTGCATCGTTTTGTTTTTCTGTTTGGTTGCTGGTTATGGAAAGTTCTGTCAATCAAAGCGTTTTGGGCATTTTTTCCCAAAACGGCAGGCCGGGTCAGAGACGTAAACTGTGACGGTCTGCAAGCCCGGAACGAAGCGGCAGTTCCGTCCCGGCCCGCCGGACAAAGCAGCCTGCTCGTACTGTAGCCTCGTGTTTCAGAGGTTGCTTAAGATTAGATTTCTGATCGGCGTTTTGAGCGTTCCCGCTCCCGACAAGCCTGCCAAGCCGAAAGCCTGCCCCGATTGGTCGGGGGCATGGTCGGGACAGGCCGTTGCGGGATTTGACAATTTTCGCCCAAAACGCCCACCTTTTGTCTTTCGCGAGCCTGTGCTTCCCCGCCTGCCGACACCTGTCCGCTCCTGCCCGTCCGGCAAGCGGCGTTTTGGGCAAATTTTGCCCAAAACACCAAATAATTCCAAATCGTCAGAAAACAGCAAAAGCACAGGTAATCTGTGCTTTTGCTGTTTTGGAAAGACATTTGCGAGAACATCAAGCCACGCCGCCTTTGAGCGAATCTTGCAGCGTTTCGAGCTTGTCCCAGTCACCGACGGCAGCCAGCGAAGCCTGCTCCATCCATGAGGCCGGGTTGTGCATTTTGAAACGCGGCCCGGCTTCGGTGAGGATGCCGCGCAGTTCGTTCTCTTTCGAGGCAGCCAGTTGCGCGAACGTGTAGATGCCCTTGCCGTGCAGCAATCCCTCTATCTTCGGGCCGATGCCTTCGATTTTCTTCAGGTCGTCGCCTGCGGGCTTGTCGGCTTTCTTGCGGCGCGTCTTGGCTTCGGTGTTATCGGTCACGGTGCCGTTTCCGTTGGCGTGTTTTTCCAACACCACCACACAATTATCCACACCCCAAAAAGGCGACGGCACGTAGCTGTCGGCGGCCGCGTCGTTGAACCACTGTGCGTAGCCGTCGGACACGTAGCGAAACTCGTATTGGCGGCCCGGCGACAGTTCGATGCGGGCTTCCAGCGTTTCGGCACTTTGGGTCAGCAGCACGCCTTGGTTCCAGTCCCAGTCGTTGAAGTCACCCAGCACTTTCACTTCCGTGGCGTTCTCAACCACGCCCACGGGCAGGCTGAACACAACCGTATAAGTGTCGTTGATCGGATTGTAGCTTTTGGTTATCATGGGTATCGGGTAAGTTTGAGGTAATTTTTCGCAAAATTCTGGTAATGAACCGATAAAGCCAAAACAGAATGTTTATGATATTGTTAACTTTTGGGCAAAGAGCCGGGAGTATGGGGCAAAGGCGTTTTGAGCAAAATTTGCCCAAAACGCCAGTGAATGTAGCACATGCTTTAGCCTGTGCGCCACGCCCAAGCGTGGCTCTGTTACAGATTTTGCGGTTTTTTTGTCTAAACACGGGGTCGGTCTATGGCTAAAAAATCCTTCGGATTTTGCACCACGCCGTACGTGGCAGGCAGGCTGAAGCCTGTGCTACAACTGATGCCGTTTTGGGCAAAAATTGAAAATCCCGCAACCGGCGGGAACGGCTAAGAGCAACATTCCCGAAACCTCAATGCCAGCAAGTCTCATCAAGCGATTTCACACAGTCATTTTGTCTTTTTTTCTCGAAATTCGCCCAAAACGCCCGGTCATTTTGTCTGAAAAACAGGAATGGTTTTTTCTTTGCTGCATCTGGTGCAAACAACCTTTGAAAACCAAGCAAACGGGCAAACACCCACACCAACTATGAACTTCAATAAATACACCGTCAAGTCTCAGGAAGTGATTCAACAAGCTTCTGAGATTGCCTTGGGCAATGGCCAGCAGGCCGTGGAAACCGGGCATTTGCTACAAGCCATTTTACAATCGGACGAGAACCTGATTGGATTTCTGTTCAAGAAACTGAACGCCAACCGCCAAACGCTGGACACGCGCCTGAACGAAATTGTGCAGGGCTATCCGAAAGTGAGCGGTGGCAACCCGTATCTGGGCAACGATGCAGCCGCCGCCCTGCAAAAAGCCGAAAATTCGTTGGCCGAGTGGGGCGACGAATTTGTGGCCGTCGAGCACATTTTGCTGGGCATTTTCGCGGGTCGTGACCGCACGGCACAATTGCTCAAAGACGCGGGCATTACCGAAAAAGCACTCAAAAACGCCATTAAAGAATTGAGAGGAGGAAACAAAGTGACCGACCCACACGCGGAGGGGAAATACCGCTCCTTGGAAAAATATTCGATTAACCTGACCGAACGCGCCAAACAAGGCAAAATTGATCCCGTGATTGGCCGCGACGAAGAAATTCGGCGGGTGTTGCAGATTTTGTCGCGCCGCACCAAAAACAACCCGATTCTGCTCGGTGAGCCGGGCGTTGGGAAAACGGCCATTGTGGAAGGCTTGGCGCAGCGCATCGTGAACGGTGACGTGCCCGAAAACCTGAAATCCAAGACGTTGATTTCGCTGGACATGGGTTTGCTGGTGGCCGGAGCCAAGTACAAAGGCGAGTTCGAGGAACGCCTCAAGGCCGTCATCAAGGAAGTGACCGACTCCAACGGCGAAATTGTCCTGTTCATTGACGAAATCCACACGCTGATTGGCGCGGGCGGCGGCGAAGGGGCAATGGATGCGGCCAACTTGCTGAAACCGGCCCTGGCCCGTGGCGAGTTGCACGCCATCGGTGCCACGACGCTGAAGGAATACCAGAAACACATTGAGAAAGACAAGGCGTTGGAACGCCGTTTCCAAGCCGTGATGGTGGACGAACCGGACATAGCCGACGCGATTTCGATTCTGCGCGGCATCAAGGAAAAGTACGAACTGCACCACGGCGTGCGCATCAAAGACGACGCGGTGATTGCCGCCGTCGAGCTGTCGA
>JALOMD010000292.1 GCA_025455595.1 Cytophagales bacterium
ACAGTTGGGCACTCTACATTCCATGTATGAAATATTACAAATTCTGAGTGTCTCCCTTTTCGACAAAACGCCTCTGAATCAGCTACTTATGAAAAGTGACTTACAAAAAAACGATGACACCATTCTTAACCAACTGACAATCTGGGACTTATAACAGGACACTACTGTTTTCAAGTAATTTCGTCTTAACACCTGCCTATTGAAAAAATACAGATTTGGAGTCATTCATTTACCTGTTCGTTTTGCCAGTCCGTTGTCGGTGTTATTACCACCAAACCGTCTCGGGCGTTTTTTGCCAAAACGGTTGAACCTACCGTAAGTTTCCACTTCGCAACGGAACACGGCGAAAGCCCGTGGTTTATCAGTAGAACATAAGGCAAGCCACAGATACACGAAAGCCCTGCCACAGGCGGGGCTTTTGCGTTTTAGGCAAAAAACGGACAAAACGCGCCGTGTACAAAACCGGAAACACACTGCGATGGATGGATACGCAAAGCATTGCGAAGACATTCTTCCCAGAGAGTTGCAAAATCGTTTTAGGCCAATTTTGCCCAAAACGCCGCTCAATACCGCTTATTGGATTCAATAATAATTGGCATTTCCGCACACAAACCTACACAGGTAGAAAAATCACGCGTTGCACACCCAGCGGTGTGCGCAGCCATGCCTATTTTTGCTCCGCATTGTCTCCCGTCGGTTCAGTTCAATAGAAACGACACGGTATGGATGGATTCCAACCGGGACATAATCTTCAGGTTAAATCTCGCAAACGGCGTTTTGGGCAAAAATCGTAAATCCTGCAATCGGCGGGAACGGCCAAAATGCCGCTTGCTTGGTAAACCGAGTTGGAAAACCCGGCAGGCGGTGTTTGCTCAACCGCACCGCTTCAATACGCAATTTCCGTCCGTGAATGGCTGCTTTCCTCCGTAAAACGACATCCATCGCCTTGCCCGGGTCGGCGGCCCGGTTGCCGCTTGGCTTGGGCAGGTTGGTCTGCGTATGTTGGCTCATTGTGTGCCTCTTGGCAGGCCGCCTGCCCGCCGCCGCGCAACGGGAAACCGACCACTGGTACATACTCAACAACGTGGGACTGGATTTCGGCGGCGGCAGTCCCACACCCCAACACGGGTACCTCACCACCGGCTCGCGCTGGCAAGCCGACATCGAGGGCTGTTCCTCCATCTCCGATGCCAACGGCAGGCTGCTCTTCTACACCAACGGGCGGGAGATCGTGGCCCGCGACCACAACACCCTCATCGGACAGGGGCTTTTCAACTGCTTCTCCTCCTCGCAAGGTGCCCTGATTGTGCCCCGGCCCGGCAGCGACCGGCTCTACCACGTGTTCCACTGCGACGGCGAGCTTTGCAGCCCCAATAACAGCAAGGTTGGGGCGGTCACCGTTGACATGGCGCGCAACGGCGGGCTTGGCGGAGTGGTGGAAACGGCACCTTTGCCTGTCCTCGCACGCGGCGTGACCGAGAAACTGACAGCCGTCAGGCACCGCAACGGACGTGACGTGTGGGTGCTGGCCCACTTGTTTGGCAACAACGCCTTCGTAGCCTTCCGGGTGACTGAACAGGGCATCTCCGCCGACACCGTGATGAGCTACGTCGGCACCCCGCACCTGAGCACCAAGGCCGATTTCCCGGACAAGCCGTTTCCCAACCTGGCGGTGGTCGCCTCCGGCTGCATGAAATTCTCCCCCGACGGCACCCGCCTGGCCGTGGCCGTAGCGGGAATCAGGCTTTTCGAGCTTTTCGATTTTGACGACAGCACCGGCCGGGTCAGCAACCCCATCACCCTGCGAATGCCCGCCAGCCAGTCGCCCTACGGAGTGGAGTTCTCCCCCAACAGCACCAAGGTTTACCTGAGTTGCCTGCCCACCAGTCCGGGCGGCGGTGACTGGTTCCACCAGTTCGACCTGCGGCACCGCAACGCGGGCGACCTGCTTTCCAACGCATGGTCGCAGCGCATCCACCCGGACTTCTGGGACATGACGGGTTCGCTGCAACTCGGCCCCGACGGGAAACTATACATGGCCCGGTACAACCTAAACTGGCTGGGAGTCGTCCATTCACCCAATGAGGAGAAGGCTGCCTGTCGGTTTGTGGCGCAGGGCCTACAGCTTACCACGAGCGGCGGGGTTTACAGCACCAGTACGTACGCCCTGCCCAACTTCATCACCTCTTACTTCTACCCCAAGCCGGTGATTGTGGCCGAGCGGTTCTGTCTCGGCGACACCACCAAGTTCTCCATTCTCAACCAAAAGCATTTGGCTTCCGTTTCGTGGGATTTCGGGGAGCCTTCGCCCGGCGACCGCAGCACGGCCACCAGCCGTAGTCCGTCGTACCGCTATCGGCAAGCGGGCGAGTACGTTGTCACCCTCCGCTACGCATATGCTGACGGCAGGCGGGGCGTTGTCAAGGACACCCTCACCATTCATCCCCTTCCCGCTTTGTCACTGGGAAACGACACAACCGTTTGCCACCAGACCCCTTACCTGATTCGCCCGCAAGTACGAAACGGCGTGTCGGTCACTTATCGTTGGCAAGACGGCTCCACGGCGGCCACCTACCGAGCAGAACGCCCCGGTTTGTACTGGGTGGAGGCCGTCTCTGCCGCCGGCTGCTCCTCGCGCGACAGCTTGCACGTCCGTTGGAACGCTCCTTTGTTGGATATTGGCCGGGATACCTCGGTGTGCTACAGCCAAAGGCTGTTTTTAGACGCTTCCACGCTGCTGCGGACATCCCGGCCGGATGCGAAGGCCACCTACGCATGGGACGACGGTTCGGAGAATCCAGTCCGGGTGGTGGAGCGGCCCGGCACCTATTGGGTGCGGGTGGATGCAGCCGGATGCACCGACTACGACACGGTACGGGTGTCTTTCCGGGAATGCGAGAACTTGATTGAGATACCAAACGTGTTCACCCCCAACGGCGACGAAGACAACCCGGTTTTTCTTGCCAAAGGCTTGCAGCCCGGCGTATGGCATCTGCAGGTGGTCAACCGCTGGGGCGAATTAGTATACGCTGCCCAAGGTTATGACAACAATTGGGATGGCGGAGACCTGCCGACAGGGATGTACTACTATCAGCTCACCCATCCTTGGGATCGCAGGCAGTACCGAGGTTGGGTGCAGATTCTCAGGTAGGAAAACATTGACCATGAAGTTTATTTCAGAACGACACTTTTGCTTGAATAAAACAACCCCACGGTTTCAAAAAACAACCTTTCCGGTTTAGTTGAGTGGTCTTTCATGGCGTAATTTTGTAGCAAAAACAACAAACGCAACCAAAGCGGAATCCTTGCGTGTTAACGCTGCCTCGAATTATGCATCATGGGCCGTATCACTTTCAACAGCCGCTTGTCAAGTCTTCACTTATAAACACAAACTATGAATTCCCCCAAAATGAAAGCAAATCGAATGAAGCCATCCTTTCAAATGATTTTCAACGCAGTGGCATTGGCGAGCATAGCCGCTCTTTTCTGGCTGCACTTCGGCAAAAGCCGCGAACGAATCGCCTACGTGGACTCGGTCAAGCTTCTCAACGGATACCAAGCCATGACCGACGCACGCAAAGACTACCAAGCCAAAGCCACCGCTTGGCAGTCCAACGTTGATACACTGTTGGCGGAAGTGCAGACGGCCATCCAGAAGTACGAAAAAGAAGCCGCCGGTTTGTCGGCCAAGGAAAAGACCCTTTCCCAAGAACTGATTCGCACCAAGCAAAAGCAACTGGCCGATTACCAACAGGCAATTGCCGAGAAAGCCCGGCAGGAGGATCAGCGGCTCACCGGAGATGTGCTCAAACAAGCCAACTCTTTTTTGGAACGTTACGGCAAGCAGCACGATTTTGACATCATTTTCGCAGCCAATGCCACTGGCAACATCGCCTATGCCGAGGACTACATGGACATCACCGAGCTTGTACTCGAACAAATGAACCAAGAATACGGGGCCCCGGCTTCGGCAAAGCCGACAACTCCTGTGAAGCCCACCTCGAACCCAAAGTAAGACCTTCGCCTTCGTCAGCAGTAAAGACTTGGAATTTGGCAAAAATTGCCCAAAACGCGTTTTGCACAGACCCAAGACAGTTTTCCAAGCAAGCAACGCTTATCGGCTTGCTTACCTAATTGAACTATGCAAGTCCGTTCGCAGCGAGAAATCAAAGCCTCTGTCATGCTCATTGCATGACGGAGGCCCCGTCCGAAAGCAAAACCACACCGGCCAACCCCTGTCTTATAGTTCCAAACTTGGATAAACAAATATAGTGCATCCTATTCCCATGCGTAAAGTTCAATTGACTCACTTCTTCGCCCTTGCCCTAAATGCCTGTTTCTTGCTAATCTCGTTTGTTTGGTCAGGATGCAGCGGTTCGCCGGATCAAGTCAACGCCGAGCAGTTGGCCAGATATGTATCAAATCCTGAAAACGGCTTGGTGCAGACCCAGCAGGCCAGCGGATTACAGGTGAGTGTTTGCTATCGTCCCTCTGATCTGCTTGTGGCACAAGAAATCGGCTATACGGACAAACCCGCAGATGCGGCGGCCATGAAAGTTTTGCGTCAGAAATACGATAACCTTTACTTCACGCTTACTCTTTCCCGAGACGGGCGTGAGGCACTCAACCCGGCCGACGGAGCCGGAGAGTTTAGCGATTTGCTGCAAGTGCTTTCCTTTCGCATGGGAGATTACGTGGAATTGATGGCAGACAATGAGACCGTTCCTGTAGCGGATTACTTTTTTGAACGCACTTACGGCATGGGCGCAGGCAACACTCTGTTGTTCGTTTTTTCAAAGCAAAAACTCCCTGCAAAATACAACCGTTTGACGTTCCGCTTGAAAGAGTTTGGCATGGGGGCGGGTAATCTCGAATTTGCGTTCCGCTCTGAAGACATAAAAGACGCTCCTGTTCTTATTGGACTTAAGTGAATGATGTTATAGATTGTGAAATAACTTCCTTAAAAATGATTCGAGGCAGAAATCTGTGAATCAGGGCCTAAAACCCATGTTTTTCTTAACCAGGTTAGCTCAACATCTATAAGCAATTCACAAACCGCTGCAAAAGCACCCTTGAAAACGGAAAAAAGGCGTTTTGGGCAATTTTCACTGAATCCGTGCGTGACGTCAGTTGAGCGATCAGCTTGGGTAGTGGGAAACATGCCGCGTTAGTTTTCAAAGTCAGAGAGTCTTGGCATATAACTCATAGAAGCAAAAAAGACAGCAAAG
>JALOMD010000293.1 GCA_025455595.1 Cytophagales bacterium
AATCGCGACCAAGCGCAGCATGTCGGCGGGCACTATTTTCACCCATTTCCTTAAGCTGCACCAGCAAGGCCGCTCCATCGACTGGAGCCGCTTCATTGACACGGCCACCTACAATGACATCACCGCCGGCGTAATCGCCCTGAACATGCAGAAAGGCGACCGGCTCACGCCGCTCTATGAACACCTCGGCCAGCGGTTCACTTTCGAGCAAATCCGCGTGGCGTTGCTGCTGTGGGAACAGGAGCAGCAAGTGAAAAGTGAATAGTGAAAAGCGAAAAGTGTCAGGTGTTTTGGGCAAAAATTGCCTAAAACACATGGCCGCATTTGTCCGGCGGAACTCCCTCATTTTCAAATCCGTCACTCACCGCCGGGCGTGAGAGCATGGCCGAAGGCCGGAATGTACAAGACGGCAATCCTCGCTGCATTTTTCCGAGAAGCGTTTTGGGCAATTTTTGCCTAAAACGCTTGATTTTTTCTACGGTTTCCGTAAACACCGTCACAGTGCAGGTTGGGTTTGAAAACGGTTTTCCATACATTCCTGCCCAACTCACTTATCTGTCACTTTTATGCGATTCGCCTCATCTTGTGCCTTTGGTTTTGGCGTTCTGTTGTGTTTGAGTGCCTGCACCGACAAAAAAGCAAAAACTACCCAAGTTGAAAATTCCACAATCGGCGGCAACATTTCCGCCGCTCACCTGAAAGTGTCGGAAGGTTACACCGTGGAAACAGTAGCCGACAGCAGTCTGGTTGACTACCCCATGTTCGGCACATTGGATGCCACCGGTCGGCTGTTTCTGTTCGAGTCCACCGGCAATGTCTATGAGGAAACCAAAGAAGCCCTGGAGAAACCGCAATTCCGCATCAACCTGCTGCAAGACACCGACAGCGACGGGAAATACGACAAAAGCACCATTTTCGCCGACAAAATAGGATTTCCCCAAGGAGGCGTTTTTTACAAAGGCAGCCTGTACGTCACCTCCGCCCCTGACTTACTGAAACTCACCGATGCGGATGGGGACGGCGTAGCCGACAAACGCGAAGTGCTTCTAAGCGGCTGGGTGCTCAACGTCAATGCCAACAGTGCCATCGGGCCGTTTTTGGGGCCGGACGGCTGGCTGTACCTGACCAGTTCCATTGAGGGGTTTGACATCACCACCAAAGAAGGACAAAGGTTGAAAGGCGAGACAGCCCGCATCTGGCGGCTGCGGCCCGACGGCACCAAACTCGAATGGATTTCGGCGGGCGGCATGAACAATCCGGTGGAACTAACTTTTACCGAGGCGGGCGAACCCATCGGCACCGAAACGTATTTCACCGACCCGCAGGCAGGCCAACGTGACGCGCTGGTGTACTGGACCGAAGGCGGCGTGTATCCCAAGCCCAACACCAACATTGACCGCGACGGCCTGCCGCGCACCGGCGATTTGATGCCCGTCGTCTCCAAATACTCGCGGGTGGCCCCGTCGGGCATTGCACGTTATCGGAGCCGTTTTTTCGGAGACGATTTCCAACACAACCTGTTGAGTGTCCAGTTCAACACCCACCGCGTGCTGCGCCACAAACTGATACGCGAAGGGGCTTCCTTCCGCACCGAAGACGAGACATTTTTCTCCGTGGATCAAGAAGACTTTCATCCCACCGATGTGCTCGAAGATGCCGACGGCAGTATTCTGGTAGTGGAAACCGGCGGCTGGTTCATCAAAGGTTGCCCGCTTTCACAGGTTTCCAAACCCGAAATGCAAGGGGCTCTCTACCGCATCCGCCGCAAGGACGCGGACAAGGTGGAAGACCCCTACGGAAACGCCATTGCTTGGCAGTCGCTTTCTCCCGCAAAAGCCGCCGATTACCTGAGCGATGCCCGTCCTTTTGTGCAAGACCGTGCAGCGGAGCATCTGGCCGGTCTGGGCGAAGCTGCCGTTAAAGACCTTTCCACGTTGTTGCAACAAAACGCCTCGTCAGATGTGCGTACCAAGGCCGTCTTTACGCTGTACCGGATCGGAACGCCTGCCGCCCTCACCGCTATGCGGACGGGTTTGGCGGATAAGGACACCCAAGTTCGGGTGGCCGCCGCCCGCGCCGTCGGGCTGGCCCGCGATACTGCCGCCGTTCCGACGCTTGTGAAACTGCTCAGTCACAACGACTTGCCCACGCGGCGGCAGGCGGCTACGGCTTTGGGGCAAATTGGTCATCCGCAAGTTGTTCCGGCATTGGTAGCCGCAACCGACAAGGCTTCCGACCGGTTTGTGCGTCATGCCCTCATTTATTCGCTCATTACCCTCAACCAACCGCAACCGCTGGTGGCCGCTTTGTCGCAAGCTTCGGCCAAGACCCGCGAAGCCGCCTTGATTGCGCTGGATCAGATGAAGGCTTCCACCCTGCGGTCATCCCAAGTGATGCCTTTCCTAAACGGAAAAGACAAAGAACTGCAACGAACCGCTCTTTGGGTAGCCTCGCATCATCCAGAGTGGGCGGGCGACATGATTGCCTTTTTGAGGCAGCGTCTCGGCGCAACCAGCCTGACCGCCGACGAACAGGAACTGTTCGGAAACCTGCTGGTGGCCTTCGGCAAAAATGTACCGATGCAACAGTTCATGGCGCAACAGGTGATGCAAACCGGCACCGAGAAACAACTGTTCCTGCTTAGTTCGATGGCTCGGTTTCCAGACGAAAAACTTCCCGCCAACTGGATAAACCAAATTAGCCAATTATTGACCGGCAATGCTGATGCGCAAGTCAAAGAAAAAGCCTTGGAACTGGTGCGCCTGCGCAACATCACCTCGCTGGCCATCCCGTTGCAACAAGTAGCCAACGATGCTAAAAACACCGCAAGCCTTCGCATGGAGGCCATTGCTGCGCTGACCAAAACGCAGCATAGTTTTTCGCCGTCCCAGTTCGATTACTTGTACAGTCAACTGTCTGCCACTAACCAAGCTCCATTGCGGCAACAGGCGGCGGCGGTGCTGGCGCAGGGCAAGCTTACTGAAAGCCAGTTGCTCAAGCTCGCCACCGAGTATCTACCGCAGGCCGATGCGTTCACGTTGCCCCGGCTGGTGCCGGTTTTCAAAGGCGGCAACTCTGAGAAAATCGGCGTGGCTCTGGCCAATACGCTCCAGCAGTCAAAGAGCTTGGACAGCTTCAACGAAGACAATCTGAAAGCGGTTTTTGCCAGCTACCCGGCTCCGGTGAAACCGGCGGTGAACGGGTTGCTCGCCAAGTTGCACCAGACCCAGGCCGAACGACTGAAACGCTTGCAGGCGATGGAAAGCCGCATCGCCACCGGCGACATTGAGCGGGGACGCGTCCTTTTCTACGGCAAAGCCATTTGCTACACCTGCCACAAGGTGGGCAGCGAAGGCGGCGACCTCGGCCCCGACCTGACCTCCATCCAGCGCGACCGTTCGGCCCACGACTTGCTGGAAGCCATTGTGTATCCGAGTGTCAGCTTTGTGCGGGAATACGAAACGTACCACATCAAAACCAAAACCGACGAATACACGGGCATCATCCGGCAGGAAACGCCCACGCTGCTTGTGTTGGGAACCGCCCCGCAAACATCGGTGCGTATCCCGCGCAAGGATATTGTTTCGATGACGCTGGGCAACACTTCGCTGATGCCGCAAGGACTGGACCAGTTGCTGACCGAACAGGAAATGGCCGACTTGATGACCTTCCTGCTGGGACAAGAGCAAGACCCGGAAAAAGATGCCTCGCTGCTCCGCTGATTGTGCTGCGAAACAAAGGATTGCCGTTTTGGGCAATTTTTGCCCAAAACGGCAACAACCATCCTACACAGCCCTTCATTAATCAAAATCACTCGTAATCCACTATGAACCGCCGTCTTTTCCTGAAAAACAGTTTCGCCTCAAGTTTGCTCGTAACTGGCACACCCGTCGGGTTTTCCGTTACGGATGGTCAGGCAAAAGAATCCCCTTTCAAACTCAAGTTTTCGCCGGAATTTGACATTTTCGGTGCCTTGTCCGGCAAAGACCCGATTGATCAACTCAAATGGGGTTACGACCAAGGGTTCCGTGCGTGGGAAAACACCTTTCTCAAGTCCCGTCCGGTGGCCGAGCAGGAGAAAATCAGCAGCACCCTGCAAAAGCTGGGCATGGAGTTCGGGCAATTCGTGGGAACCTTGACTTTTGACGATGTTACGTTTGCCGGACGGGACACCAACTTGCGGGAAAACGTGCTGAAAGAAGTGCGTGCCTCGGTGGAGATTGCCAAGCGGATGAACACCCGTTTTGTCCACAACGTGCTGGGCCGTGCCGACCCCAAGCTCCCGTGGGATTTCCAGATGGTCAACGCCATCGAGCTGCTCAAGCGGATTGCCGACATCTACGCACCCCACAACTTGGTGATGGTGATGGAATCCATGAACCACAAGCACAACCATCCGGGGATGTTCCTGCACACCATTCCCCAAGCCTATGCCTTGGCGAAGGCCGTGGGCAGCCCGCACGTGAAAGTCCTTTTCGACTTCTACCACGTACAGATTCAAGAGGGCAATCTGCTTCCCACACTTGACTATGCGTGGGATGAAATCGCCTACATCCAAATTGGCGACGCACCGGGCCGGAACGAACCCACCACCGGGGAAATCAATTTTCCGAATGTGTTGCAGCACGTTTACAACAAAGGTTACCGGGGATTTGTCGGCTTGGAACACGGCATCAAAAAACCAGGCAGGGAAGGTGCGCAGGAAGCGTTGAAAGCCTACCGGACTATTGACGTAAAAGATGCAAAATGAATGTCTGAGAGGTTGTCTAAGATTTTATTTTACAGAGGCGTTTTAGGCAATTTTCGCCCAAAACACACTCAACAAGCAGGTCTGACGCGGTGCGTCTGACCGGAACCACAGGCTCGCTAAAGACAAAAAGCTTGCGTTTTAAGCAAAATTTGCTCAAAACGCTCTTCAAAACGGAATTTTAGACAGTATCTGACGCGTTTTGTGTCGTGACCACGACAGGAGGCCACACCGGGGCGTGATTTCGCTCTGCTCAACATCCAGCCTGTGTATCGCAAACCTGCGAGCTGTTAGTCGGCTCCACACTCCGCATTCCAATTGCTTGTCTCGCCGGGGAAATCTCGTATATTTGTCTGCATGAAAACGACTTACACACCAGACCGCTCCACGCGCCGCGCCACCGACACTACTGTGAAAGAAGCCATTGACGAACTGCTACGCGTGTATCGCCTGCGTGGCAAGTTTGAC
>JALOMD010000294.1 GCA_025455595.1 Cytophagales bacterium
TTAACGATAAAGCCATTCAACCGCAGGCTGTTGATGGCGCGTTCCATTTCTTTTACCGACGAGGGCACATCCTGCGGGGCAAAACAGGCCAGGCCCGCGAAACGGGTGGGATGGCGGCGGATGGCGGCACTTAACTGGTCGTTGACCAGCTTGGCAAAATCGGTTGCCTCGTTCTTCTCGAAAATCTGCACCCCGGGCATGGTGAGCGAAAGCAGGTGCATATCCACCCCACCGGCATCCATGTCGGCAAGGCGGATCGTGTCCAAGTCCAGCAGTTTGGGCATCATGCCTTGGGTCGACCGGTCCCGGTCGGAAGCTGGTGCCGATTGGCCTGCGGCTTGCACGGCAGGCGGGGCATCATAAATCTGTTTCAGTACCAGGTTGTCGAGATTGGTTCCGCCCTGCCGCACCAGTTCCTTGATGGCCGCTGCAATCTCGGGAATGTTGAATGCCTCCTCGGTCGCAATCTTGCGGAGGCGGGCAGCGGGAGGCGCAGGTTGGATTTCTTCTCGATCCTGCACTTGGACAAAGGGTGGCAGGGTTGCTACCGCCGCAAAAGATGACAATTGTTTGAGGGCGTTTCTGCGTTTCATAAATTGTATTCAGTTAAAGTGAAAAATGAACAGACATTTAGACTATTTTATACTGAAAACGGTTATAATTTTAACTTTTTAGCTACTAATTGGTTCATTGGCCAGCCAGTGGTGTTACGGCCCAAGGTTCGTCCAGAAATACCTTTTTCTTTTCTTTTGCTCGCCCAAAAGAAAAGAAACAAAAGAAAAAGGCGCCCTGCGCAATGCTTCCACGCACATGCCCGCGCACCACCCCGCTGCGCAGGGACACCACCCCGCCCAACGCAAGCACAACGCCCACACCAACAAAAATGTCAAGCCCTTACCCGTTTGCAGTATAAGATTCGCGGCACAAGTAAACATTGCCAAAAGCAAAAACAGAGGCAAGTGCAATCAAAAAACAACGGCAGTCTATTTCTCACACACGACATTAGCGTGCCGGCCCACCATGAGCCACTTGTCGGTTTTTTTCATCCACACATTGGTAAACCGGCGGTGGATCGTCTTTCCCGCGTCGGGCGAGTTGCCTTTGGGCACTATCGTTTCTGCTCCCATGACCAAAACCGTGTTGCCGTGGATGAGGACTTTTTGCACCTCGCGGACAAACGAAGCGTAGGTAAGCGAACCCTGTCGGATGGGGCCTTGGCTGATTTTTACAATTTGGTTGAAAGGATTGTTGACCATACAGTCGGCGTCCCAATGTTTTTGCATCGCGTCCACGTCATCCCGCAGCAAGTAATCCACCTGCTCCTGTTCTAGTTTGCGGATTTCTTTTTCAATGGCTTCGTTTGTGGCCGAGGCTGTATTTTGCGCAATGACAGTCGTGGTGAGCAGCACATGAAAAATCAAGGCGGCTACAGAGGAGAACAGATGTTTCATGGGTGACAATTGTTTGAGGGCATTTCTGCGTTTCATGAGTGATACTCGGTTAAGGTGAAAAATGAACAAACCTGATTACTGTTTAAGATTTACGGCATAAGCAAACAATGCTAAAAGCAAAAACAAGGGTAGGCGTTTAAAAAACTCAGTGAGATATTTTCTTACTTTTTATTCACGGCAAAAAAAGATGACACCGTCGTATTGAAAACCGCCGGCTCATCGCTCTGCATCCATATCACCCTTCTCCGACAGAAATGTTTTCAGCAGGTCGGCAAACCTTTCCGCCGACTGGTAGATGGCCGTGTGCCCGCCCGCCAGTCCGGCGGCTTTGGCATTTGAAAATTCTTTCGCCAGGAGACCATCCGTTATTTTGTTGGGGGCAATGGTTGCCGACCCAGTTACCACCAGCACCGGCTTGGCAAAGGCGTGCAGCTTCTTCAGATCAACTTTGTAGGCAGGATTGGCCGACAATCCCCTGAGCCGGTCTTTTTGCGCCACCCATTTGGGCCACATCGCAAGCGTGCGCACATCAACCGAATCGCAGTTGGACAACGCACAGCGAAAACGCCACACCATGTCCTCGGTAATAGTTGCCTCGGGAGTGAAGCGTTTGGTCAGGTTTTCTATTTGTTTCATCTGGGCTGTCAGCTTGCCTTTGGTTTTGGCCAGGTGAAACAACGGGGCTTCAATGAGCACCAGGGCCCGGACCCGGCCGGGATTATTGAGCGCAAAATCAAAGGCGATAACCCCGCCGTAAGAATGCCCGACCAAAACAACCGGCTCCGTGATATGCAGGGAGTCTAGCGTGGCCTTCACGGCTTCGCTTTCGGTTGAAACCGAATATTTTTTGGGCAGGGTACGCCCTTCGGTTGCATACTGCGTGTTGAATTGCTCCAGGCGGATGACGGTAAACTTTTCGGCCAGCAGTTTCGAGTGGGCGGCATAAGCCGTCATGTCAAACGTGCCGCCGTTCAGCAACACAATGGGTGGCCCATGCCCTTCCCTCAGAAACTGTTTGGTTTTCAGTTGGGCTTGGGCTGTGAGTTGGGCGAAGAGCAAAAGGGCGCATAGTTTTTTCATGCAAAAAAGTTTAGTGATCAATGTCGATTTTGTTTTACTTTTATCTACTCAATCACCTTATTCGCCTCGGCCAGCAGCTCTTTTGGAAAAGTGATACCGATTTTTGCGGCCGCCGCTTGGTTTAGTGTCAGGTAATATTTGTCGGGATGCTTGGCGGACAGGTCGCCGGGTTTGACACCTTTCAAAATCTTGTCCACATAATGAGCCGTTTCGCGGAATTGTTGCGGAAGGTCGGGTGCCCAGGCCATCAACCCGCCCGCCTCGGCAAAGGCGGTAGCCTGATAAATGGCCGGAATGCGGTGTTGGGCGGCAAGGGCGGCAATTTTCTCACGGTTGTACAGCGACAAGGCTCCCTGAAAATTGAGCAGGCCGTTCCTGCCATCGCTCACCAAGTCCGTCAATGCTGTTTCTAATTCTTGTTGCGATTTTGCACGGTACGCTTTTACGTTTATGCCAAACGCTGCTGCGGTTTTCTCTGCGTCTGCCAATTGTTTTTCATGGCCGCCGATGCCCGGTGTGGTGGAAAGCAAGGCAATCCGGTTGGCACCGGGTGCCACAGCGTGCAGGAGTTGAAGCCGCTTTGCCGTGACACCTTCGGGCAGTTCATCCAAGCCGGTGTAGATGCCGCCGGGGTGCGCCAATGTTTTGGCAAACCCGTTGCTGACCATGTCTGGGCAGGTCCCGATAACCATAGGCATTTTCGGGTTGTTCTTTCGTATTTCCAAAGCCTGCGGGAGTGCCGCCGCCACGACGAGCAGCAGATCCATCTTCGCCAGTTCGGCGGCCATTGTTGCCGTCTCTGAAGTATTCGGCAGTGCCAGCCGCATTTCAATATGGATGTTTTCCCCTTCTTTGAGACCGAGTTTGGCCAATTCGTCGATGAAAACGTCTTCCATCTTCAGCGAACCCTTGCCGCCCAAATAGCCGATGCGGGGTATTTGCGTTTTGGCGACAAACGCCGTGCTGCACAAAACCGAAGAGGCAACAGGCAGCATGGAAAGCGTTTTTACAAATTCCCGTCGGGTGGTGAGGTGGTTCATGTAGGTCATTTTTTAGTGGTGAATTCAGGGTAACGGGTGTTTTGTCCCCACCCGATCTTCCAGACATTGTTTTTTCGGGTACAAACCAAAAACTTGCGGCTCTCCGTCACCTCACCTGGGTAGCGTTCGTCACCAGACAGGTTATTGTAGGTTCGCCCAGCCACCCCGTCGGGGTGCAATAATGGTAGCTGGGGGTTCGCACCCCCGGCCGCAATCCCCCCTAAGTCCCCACCCCAGCGGAGTGGCACCATGCCGTGCCACCTCGCTGGGGTGAGCTTTTCCCCCAATCCACTTGGGCTATGAACATCCAACCCCCTCGGGGTTGTCAATGGGACAAATCGCCAGCTCCCAAGCTTGCCCAGCACAGATCAAAATATTGTTTTCTGAATACTAGTGTGCAATATGCAAAAGGTCTATTTTTATTCATCTATTTGAAAACCTTCCGGCAAAATAGTATCTCCCCAAAAGGCAAAACCCGACTTCTTGGGGTTGAGACAACAAAAGTAAAAACCTTGCAATTTCACTCACCCAAATACCTCATTTCCAAGTTGCCACCCGACGAGACATTTGTATGCCTTCTCACAAAAGTATTTCAATGGTTCATGGCTGACAATACTGATTTTTCAGTATATCCCCAGCTTAACCGATGGCCTTCAGGAACTCCGCTTTCTTGCGCTTGGACACGTCCAGCACTACCCGGTTGCGCATCATGACCTGGCCCCCTTCGCCCCGGATGTATTGCTCGACGAATGACTTGTTGATAATATGGGCGTGGTGGATGCGCAGGAAGGTGTCGGGGGGTAGCAGGTCTTCAAAGTCTTTTAACGTGCGGCTAACCAGGAACTTGTGGCCGTCGGCGGTGTGGATGTAGGTGTAGTTGTCGCTGGCCTGGAGATAGACGATGTCGTCGACCGCGATGAACCGCAGCCCCTCGAGGGTGGGGACACTGATCCGCTGGGGCGACTTTTTCTGCAAGTGGTCTAGCAACAGCCGGACCTGCTGCTCGGCCGATTGGCCCTGACGGTTGGCTTCGGCCTTAGCCACGGCGGCTTTCAGCTCCTCGATCTCGACGGGCTTGACCAAGTAGTCCAGCGCACTGTTGCGGATGGCCTTGATGGCATAGTGGTCGTAGGCCGTGACGAAAATCAGGGAAAAATCCCGGTAAGTCAGGTGCTGGAGCATAAGGAACCCGTTCATCACCGGCATCTCGATGTCGAGGAACACGACGTCTGGCTGCAAGCTGTCGATGGCTTGCTGGCCCTCCTGGGCAGTATCGCACTGGGCAATGATTTTGACCTGCGGGCAATGCCGCCGCAGTTTTTCGCTGAGCGCGCTCAGGTTGCTCTGGTCGTCGTCGATCAGCACGGTTTTGAGCATGGCATCAGGGTTCATCGGTGTAAATCAAGACGATGGCTTCGGTGCCGGTGGGCAGGCCGGCTTCTTCCAGGTCGACGATCTGGACATCGGCCACGTTCGCGGGCCGGTTGTGCAGTTGCACGCGCTCGCGGGTGATTTGGATGCCGTAGGAGAGGTGGCCGGGCCGGTTCAGTTCCCGGAGCCGGGCCGCCTGTTTCCGCCCGACGCCGTTGTCCCGCACCGAATAGGCGATGTGGCTGCCCTGCAAGCGGGCCGATAC
>JALOMD010000295.1 GCA_025455595.1 Cytophagales bacterium
CCCACCCATAGTCATGGGTTGAACAATTTTATTGATGTATTTCTTGTCATCGTACTCCCATTCCTCGTAGTTTTTCATCTGGCCGTCCTTATGAAATTCCTGCCGGGTTTTCTCGCCGTATCCGTTGTATTCATAAACGATTTTGATGTTGTTTTCCTTGTCTTTGTACTCAAGCACCAATCCTGCGTCGTTCAGCTTGAAGGGGAGTTGAGTCTCTGTTTTACCGTCAGCACGGTCTTTATTGAAGGTCGTAATTTCAACCAAACGGCCGTTCTTGTACTTGTTGAATCTGTGGAGTGTGTTTGTGAACGACGAGTGTTTTGTGACTGACCGGAATACCGTGAAGTTTCCATCTCCATCCCATTCACGTTCGATGTCCGTAACGTACATGAGTTTTTCACCGTTGAAATGAATTTCGCTGGAGGCTGTTTTTACCACACGGTTTTGGTCGTATTCCCACGTGGCCGTAAAAGAGACTTTGTCCCCGTTTCTGTTCTTGTTGCCAATCATTTTCGTCAGAAAGCCATCCGGCGAATAGAAAAACAGTTCCGTGCCAGCGTCAAAACCTTCAACGGACTTGCCAGAAACAAACGTGCTGGTGCTGTCCAGTCGGCCATTCGATCCGTAGTGGTAAACAGTGGCAGCACTGTCGCGGCGATTGGACTTGTCAACGGAAACAACCGAAATCCGCTCAATTTTACAGACTTTTTCTGTTTCGGTCTTGTGCGGTTCCGTAGCGGACAGTCCAAGGATTGACAGGAGCAGAAACAGAGCAAGCTGCTTTTTGATTGCAGAAGGTGAGAGCATAAAAATAGAATTGTTTTGTGCCAAAGGCATTTTTGGTATTTTTTGCCCAAAACGATTGAAAACCGATGCGGTACCCGCGCCTTGTCGTGGTTTTGAGCTTTGCCAAAGGTGACACGGCTCGCTGCGTTTTGGGTGTTTTTTGCCCAAAACGCCCTTCAATTCGGCAAAGCTACTCCCGGTTTTCTGCCTGAAAAAAAGCAAATGACTTGTACCTCAACGATGTAATTTTTGACTTGATTTAAGAGCCGGCCCGGCACAACCAAAAACGGCTCCTGGACTCATTTGCCCAGGGTTTGCGTTCTCCCCCCTGAACCTTGACCAACTGTACTGTCTGGGCCGTCGCTGGTACGCCATTTTAATTAGGTCTTACGCAAAACGACCATGCGATTGACTGTTCAGGGGCGTAGCCTTGGCATCTTCGGCAGACGGGGCAGACTCGGGAAAGATGTCAGGGCTACGCCCCTCTTTGTCTGACTGGTGTGCGTTTGTGCCACGAAGATACCGGGGCTAACGCCCCTGTGGGCTGGCTGTTTCGTTCGTATGCGCGGCTTGTTTTTGCGTAAGTCCCATTAATAACAAAAACCGCGTTCCTGCGTTTTGCTGTAACAGAACCCCACAAATCTTTTGCGAAACCGATGGCTTGGTGTAATTTGGCCGCACGCAACTCCGGTTCTTGATTGGTTGGGATGAAAAAACGCGCAGATTTTTTACCCAACTCTGTCTGCCGACAGGCAGGCAAGACTAACGACCCAAGACTTGGCATTATGAATACGAACGAAATAAAGGCTCTGGTATCGCTGCTCGACGACGATGACAAGGAGGTGCAACTGCACGTGGAGCAGAAAATCATCTCGTTGGGCGGCTCGGTGATTCCGTACCTGGAGGCTGAGTGGGAAACGAATTTCAATCCGATTGTCCAGAAGAAACTTGAGGAACTCATCCACACGCTGCAGTTCGACTCGCTGAAGGCGCGGCTGCACGAGTGGAAGGAAAGCGGCGGACAGGATTTGCTCGAAGGCATGTGGCTGGTGGCTACGTACCAGTACCCCGACTTGTCGCTGGAGCGGCTGCGCAAGGACTTGGAGCAGATTTACTACGACGCTTGGCTGGAATTCAAGACCGACGTGCCGCCTTACGACCAAATCAAGCTGCTGAACAGCGTGATGTTTGGCAAGCTCAAGTTTGCGGCCAACACCAAGAATTTCCACGCCCCGGCCAACTGCATGATCAACATTGTGCTGGACTCGAAGCGGGGCAACCCCATTTCGCTGTGCGTGATTTACATGCTGGTGGCCAACAAACTGAAACTGCCCGTGTTCGGCGTGAATTTGCCCAACCTGTTCATCCTGACGTACAAGTCGGCCGAGACGCAGTTTTACATCAACGTTTTCAACAAAGGCATCGTCTTTTCCCGCTCCGACATTGACAGCTACATCAAGCAACTGAACCTGCCACCGTCGGACATCTTTTACGAGCCTTGCGGCAACGTGGACATTGTGAAACGGGTGCTGCGCAACCTCTCGCTGGCTTTCGAGAAAACCGGCGACAGCGACAAAATGGAGGAAATCCGCCTGCTGATTGAAGTGGTGGCGGGGGAGAAGTGACAAGCCGATGCTTCGTTCTTCGATGCTTCGTACTTCGTACAGGCGTTTTAGGTAAAAAACGCCCAAAACGCCACAAAACAGAAGCAAACAGGTAAGAGGCGTGCAACGACGCGAAGCATCGAAGAACGAAGCATCGAAACCTACTCCTTTATTATCGCGCAGCCGACGGGGCGTTTTTCGGCGTAGGGGAGGTTGCGGCGGTTGACGGCGGCGGCAATGGCATCGCGGAGGTAGTTGGCTGTCACGTCTTGCGGCATTTGCGGATTGTCGTCAATCGCACCCCGGTATTTGAGAATAAAATGGCTGCCCATGTTTTGCAACACAAACACTTCGGGTGTTTTGGTGGCCTTGAACATCGTCGCGGCCTTGTGTTCCTTGTCGGCAAGGTATGGGACGCGGTAGTTTTTGTCTTTCGCACGGCGGGCCATCTCCTCCACCGAATCGTCTAAGTGGTCCAGCGACGTGTTGGAGTTGACCAACAGAAACGCCACGCCCTGCCCTTGGAACTGGCTGACCAGATTCAGGATGCGGTCTTCGTACAGCCGGGCAAAAGGGCAGTAGTTGCTCGTGAAAACCACCACCACGGCTTTTTCGTTCTTGTAGTCGGCCAGCGACACCGGGCGGTTGTCAACGGCGTTGACCAGCGTGAAATCCTCGATTTTAAGAGCCGTCTGGGAGAAGGCAACCGGGCCAAGCAACAAAGCGGCAAGCAAAAACTTCATGGAGCGAAACAATGGTTAGTCTTTGAGTCGTCAGTGGTTAGTCGTAAGTGGCAAGTCGTTAGTGGCAAGTGGTAAGAAAGGGAATCTTGTCGTTGCAAACCATCAAACTGACTCAACAATCCACTTACCACTTGCGACTTACCACTGACGACTTGTTATTCAGAAAGTGTACGCCACGATAAAGTTACGGATTTTGCGGTAATGTATCGTACATGGTTGCGGCGTGGTTCCGTTGGATACGGTACCAAATAACGTACCATTTTCCGCCAAATCGAAATCATGGATGCGGATGTGGTCGCGCAGCGACAGGTGCTGGCCGCTGTGGCATTTGTAAACAGCCTCCTTGGCGCACCAATACACGCACAGTTTTTCGGGCTGCTGGCCGCTGGCCGTCCACTCGTGCGCCGACAACACCCGGCCCACCACGCGGGTCATTTTGTCGCGAACCGGCTCGATGTCAATGCCTGCCGGACGCACCCGGTGCAGCATGGCCGCCGCAAAGCCCTCGGTGTGGCTCACCGACACGTAATGCTCTTGCCCGGCCAGCAGCGGCGTGCCCGTCCGGTCTTTTACAATGCCGCCGTACGCATCGTCCCACTGGGCCAGCAGCGTTTGCACCAGCACCCGCGAGGCCACCGTTTGCCGCCGCCGCTCGTCGTGGCTGATGCCGAGCAGATAGGCGTTGTCGTGCTCGTTCTCGCGTAGCTGCGCGTACAAGTCGGGCAAGGGTTCGGTGGTTTGCCAAAGCCCCCACACACACTGGCTGTTGATGTTTTCCGAACAGTAGAGCGGCATAGGTAGAGGTTGGCTATTGGCTGTTAGCTCTTAGCCAAAAGCTAACAGCTTTACTACCGCCGAAAGATAACGGTTATTGTTTTACGTTTTCAGTTTACCGTTTTCAGTTTGCCGTTGCATCGTTGAGTCTTTTGGAAAAACTTTTTCCGGCTGGACTGGTTGTGTAGCATTGGGTTTTGTACAGGCGTTTTGGGCAAAAAATGCTTAAAACGGCACATTGTCTGAACCATGATTGGCTTCGCCGAACTCACGTTTCATAGGATTAAAGGATTGTCTTGATTGAAAAACGACTAATCATGTTAATCTTTGAATCCTACGAATCAGGGTTCAGATATTTTTTGTCCAAAACGGTTCCTTACAAAACCACGTGCCAATTTTTTCACCCAAGACTCATGACCCAAGACCCAAGACTAAACATGATTCAAGTAAACAAAATCGGCACTTTCAGCGGGCACCGCGACTGCGTGTATGCGTTGGAAAAATCGCCGGAGCCGCACCGGTTTTTCTCCGCCGCCGGCGACGGGCTGGTGGTGCGCTGGGATTTCCAAAACCCCGACCAAGGCGAAGTGGTGGCCCAAGTGGGAGCCTCGGTCTATGCCTTGCACTACCGGCCTGAAAACCAAGAACTTTGGATTGGACAAAACTTCGACGGACTGCACGTACTCGATTTGACAAAAAAACGCGAAAATCGGTCGGTACAACTCACGTCCGCTGCCATTTTCGACATCCGCAGCCACGGAAACGACATTTACGTGGCCGCTGGCGATGGCACGTTGATTGTGCTTGACCGCGAAGCGTTTGCCGTGCGCAAGCACGTGAAGGCTTCCGAAAAAAGTGCCCGCTGCTTGGCCGTAAATCCGCTGACCAACGAACTGGCCGTGGGCTACAGTGACCACGCGATTCGGATTTTCGATTTGGGCGATTTTCGCCTGAAACGCGTCGTCGAGGCCCACGCCAATTCGGTTTTTTCGCTTGTTTACTCGCTTGATTATCAATTACTTATTAGCGGAAGCCGCGACGCGCACTTGAAAGTGTGGGACGTGGGCAATGGGTACACGTTGCACAAATCCGTGGTGGCGCACATGTTTGCCATCAACCACATCGCTTTCCGGCCCGACGGCCGCTATTTCGTCACCGGCAGCATGGACAAGTCGGTGAAGGTGTGGGATGCGGGGACTTTCCAACTCCTGAAGGTGATAGACCGGGCACGGCACGCGGGCCACGGCACGTCGGTGAACAAAGTGCTTTGGAGCGACTATTTCCGTCTGGGCGGTGGACGCTTTCGTTTAACGTTTGTCGTTTATCGTTTATCGTTAGAAATTCGTTTTGGACGTTGCGCGGCTTTTGAACGTGATTGTCTAACATTTTCCGTTTTGGGTAAAAATTGCCCAAAACGCCGGTTGTAGGGGCGGGGCTTGCCCCCGCCCTCTTACGTGCAGGCTCGGCCAAGGGCAATGCGAGCCTATAGGGAACAAGGGCGGGAGCCTGCCCCGACGTGTCGGGGGCAAGCCCCGCCCCTACGGGTCGTGTATTCCGGCGGTTTTGAACCGAAACGGAAATGTTAGACAGTCATATACCGACTTGGCTGGAAGAAAAAATAATGGGATGAAATCCGTCTTGGAACATCCCGGCACTCACGCCTCTGTGCAAACGGCGTTTTGGGCATAAAACGCCCGAAACGGGATTATTGAGGCAGCATTCGCCGCCGTGCGTTTTGGGCAAAAAACGCCCAAAACGCAAAGCAAAGCCTCCTGAATTCGTAATTCTGAATTGCAATGATAGAAGATCGTTCTGGAAAACCGTTGAGGAAAGCGTTCAGCGATTCGCAACGCCTCAATCGCAACGGCGTGCCGCGCATGTTGGATGCCGACTTGGGCAAAGTGCCTCCCCAGGCTCCCGAACTGGAGGAAGCCGTGCTGGGTGCGTTGATGCTTGAAAAAGACGCGCTGACGACGGTGATTGACATGCTCAAGGCGGACAGCTTTTACAAGGACGCTCACAAAGAGGTTTACCGGGCCATTCTGGAGCTTTTTGCAGCCTCCGAGCCGGTGGACATGCTCACCGTGACCGAAAAGCTGCGCCAAATGGGCAAGTTGGAGATTGCGGGCGGCGTGGGGCACATTGCACAACTGACCAACCGCGTCAACTCGGCGGCCAACATCGAGGCCCACGCCCGCGTCATTGCCGAAAAAGCCATCAAACGCGAACTGATTTGGCAAGCCTCTGAAATACTGCGCCACGCCTTCGAAGACACCACCGACGTGTTCAACCTGCTTGATTTTGCCGAACAGGGCTTGTTCCAAATCTCGGAGTCGAACATTCGCAAGAAAGTGGCCAGCATGCGCGACCTGATGCAAATCGCCATCAAGGAACTCGAAGCCAAGAAAGACCACAAAGACGGCCTCACGGGCATTCCGTCGGGCTTCAGTGCCTTGGATCGTGTCACGTCGGGCTGGCAGCGTTCCGATTTGATTATTTTGGCCGCCAGACCGGCGATGGGCAAATGCCTCGGCAAAGGCACGCGGGTGGTGATGTTTGACGGCACGCTGAAAAAAGTGGAGGACGTGCAAGCCGGCGACCTGCTCATGGGCGACGACTCCACGCCGCGCCGGGTGCTGTCCATTGCCCGTGGCCGCGAACGCATGTACTGGATTCGCCAAAACAAAGGCATTGACTACCGCGTCAACGAAAGCCACATCCTGTCGCTGAAGCGCAGCCGCAACGAAGGCCCGCACCGCCACGGCGATGTGTTGAACATTTCGGTCAGAGATTATTTGACCAAGCCGAACAAGTTCAAGACAAACTACAAAGGCTACAAAGTGGCCGTCGAGTTCACGGAAAAAGAGGTTTCGGTTCACCCGTATTTCCTCGGCCTGTGGCTCGGCGACGGACACAACTATTCGTCGCGCATCACCACCCAAGACGCAGAAGTGGTTGACTATCTGCACGCCTACGCCGAGGATTTGCAATTGCAAGTGGCGGAATACGTGCAGCCGGGCGAGTGTGCCAACTATGCCATCACCAAAGGCTCACGCGGCGGCCGCGATTTTTACTCAGTGCAAAACGAACTGCGCAAACTGAACGTGCTGCAAAACAAGCACATTCCGCAGGCGTATCTGTCCAACTCCACCCAAAACCGCCTGTGGTTGCTGGCTGGTCTTATTGACTCGGACGGCCATTACTTGGAACAGTCGAACGGCTACGAAATCACGCAGAAAAACCGGCAACTGGCCGAGCAAATCAAGTTTCTGTGCGACTCGCTGGGCTTCCGTGTGTCGTTAATCAGCAAAAAAGCATCCATTTCGTCCACCGGCTACGAAACGGAAGTGCATCGCGTGCGGATTTACGGCGATGTGAACCGCATTCCGGTACGCATAGAACGCAAAAAGGCGAAACCGTACACCGAAAAACGCGACTGGCGCATGACGGGCATCCGCGTGGAGCCGGACATTGTGGACGACTATTACGGCTTCACACTGGACGGCAACAACCTGTTTCTGCTCGAAGACATGACCGTGACGCACAACACGGCCTTTGTCGTGTCGGCCATGCGCAACGCCTCGGTGATGTTCAACATGCCGGTGGCCATTTTCTCGCTGGAGATGTCGTCAGTGCAGTTGGTGAACCGTCTGATTTCGGCGGAGGCCGAACTGGAAAGCGAGAAAATCAAGAAAGGCAACTTGGCCGCCTACGAATGGGAGCAACTGCACGCCAAGATTCGCAACCTCGAAGCCGCCCCGATTTTCATTGACGACACCCCGGCCCTTTCCATCCTGGAACTGCGGGCCAAGTGCCGCCGCCTCAAGGCCCAGCACGACATCCAGTGCATCATCATTGACTATTTGCAACTGATGTCCGGCGAGTCGGGCGGGCGGCCGGGCGGCAACCGCGAGCAGGAAGTGGCGCAGATTTCGCGTGCCCTCAAAGGCCTGGCCAAGGAGCTGAACGTACCGGTGATAGCCCTGTCGCAGTTGAGCCGGGCCGTGGAAACACGCGGCGGCGACAAGAAACCGCAACTGTCGGACCTACGTGAATCAGGCTGCGTCACCGGCGACACGCTGGTGTTCAACGCCGAAACCGGCGAACGCATCCCAATCAAGCAACTGGCCGAACGAGCCAACCCCAGAGAAACCATGAAGTGCATGGCTGTGGACGACAACTACAAAGTTGCCCCGCACAACATGGTGAACGCATTCTACTCGGGACGAAAGCAAGTGTTTGAACTCAGGACACGCAGCGGGCGAACCATCAAGGCCAGTGCCAACCACCCGTTCCTGAAACTGAACGGCTGGACGAGCCTCGACCAACTGAACGCGGGCGACAGCATTGCCGTGCCCCGCAAACTAACGGCCACAAGTCCCACGAATCCGCTTTCGGAAGCCGAACTCGTTTTGCTGGCACACCTGATCGGCGACGGTTGCATTCTGCCGAAACAGCCCTATCATTACACCAGTGCCGACGACGAGAACATCAGAATCGTATGTGAAAAAGCAGGTGAACTGTTCGGCATTCAACCGCGCATAGTCTCGCAAGGCAACTGGAAACACGTTTACCTGCCCGCGCCGTTCCGCCTCACGCACGGCCGCAAGCACCCTGTAACTGAGTGGTTCGGTCGGCTGGGGTTGCAACGGGTGCGTTCTTACGAAAAGGTGTTGCCGCAAGCCCTTTTCCGATGCGACGACGAGCGGATTGCCTTGTTCCTACGGCATTTGTGGGCCACCGACGGCAACATCAGTTGGAAAGCAGGCCGGAACAGAGCCATAGGCACGGCCATTTATTACGCCACCGCCAGCCGCACATTGGCCGAGCAAATGCAGCATTTGCTGCTGCGCTTGGGAATCATGGCTTCTTTGAAAACGGTTCCCTCGGCCAAAGGCTACCGTGACATGTACCAACTGCACATCACGGGCAAAACCAACCAACTGCGTTTCTTGCAAACGGTAGGATGCTTCGGCGGTCGCGGCCGCTGCGTACCAGACATGATTGAAGCGTTGGGAAAGGTAACGGAAAACCTGAACTACGACGTGATTCCGAAAGAAGCGTGGCAGTCGGTGGTCGCATTTTACAAAAACAAGGCCGGGCTAAGTTGGCGCAACTTGGCGGCGGGGTTGGGCATGAGCTATTGCGGCAGTGCATTGTTCAAAAACGGCATTTCTCGCAACCGAATGCAAAGGCTGTACGAGGTGCTGCCGTTCGTAATGCTCAAGAACCTGGCCGAATCGGATGTCTTGTGGGACGAGGTGGTGGCCGTAACCCCGCTCGGCGAAGAAGATGTGTACGATGCAACCGTGGCAGAAGTACACAACTTTGTGGCCAACGATTTCATCATCCACAACTCCATCGAGCAGGACGCCGACATGGTATTGTTCCTCTACCGGCCTGAGTATTACGGCATTACGCAAGACGAAAACGGAAACCCCACGGCGGGCATGGGCGAGGTAATCATTGCCAAGCACCGAAACGGCTCGCTGGAGAACGTGCCGCTGAAGTTTGTGGGCAAGTACACCAAGTTCTTGGATTGGGACGGTGCGGAGTCGTTCACCAACCTGGCGACCCTGCCCAACAGCGGCATCATCCCGCCCGAATTCGACGACGACCTGCCCAACGGCACCATCCGCCTCGGCAGCAAAGCCAACAATCTGCCGCCGCAACCGCCACCCGAACTGCTGGACGACAATCCGCCGTTTTGAGTGGCAAGTCGTAAGTGGTAAGTCGTAAGTGAGAAGCCCTTTGGTTTTGCCGTTCCGGTAACCGAAGGGCTTTTGTTTTGGCGGCCAGGCGTTTGTCATGGCATGTCTTGGGGATATGCCACCCTTATCTTTCCTCACACGCCTGTCTGTTCCTGTAAGGCGTTTCGGGCGATTTTTGCCTAAAACGCCTTTGATGGTTGGTGCAGATCGGAAACGGCAGGTTTTGTCCTGAAAAATGCAACTTTGAATACAGGCGCGGAAATGTTAAATTTGAAAATATCAAACGTGACTGCTCATGCCAACCATAGCCGATAAAATCGCCTTGTTGCCCGACAACTTGCAAGCGGAAGTCGCTGATTTCGTGGATTTTCTGATTCGGAAACATCATCTTGATACAGAGACGGCTGACCTGACAGAAGAACAAAAGCAAACGCTGCAAACACGGTACGAAAAACTCAACCAGAATCCCGAAAGCGGAATGGATTGGGAAACTGCCAAAAA
>JALOMD010000296.1 GCA_025455595.1 Cytophagales bacterium
ACCAATAACTCGTAAGTCGTACTTCGTAAATCGTACTTCAAATTCATTCTCCTTTGTACTTCGACTTGGTGAAAATGTCCTGCGCGTCGGGGTTTGCCAACAGTTGCGGCAGCGTCACGTTCGGGTTTTCGCGGAGGTATTTGCGCACAATCTCCCAACCCAACCAACGGCCGATTGCACCGGGACAGTCGCGCCCGATTTCGGCGGTGTAGGGCCGGTCGCCTGTGTATTTCACCTTTTTGAAGTGGTTTGTCTCAAACAACAATTTTTCCTTCACAAAGTGCGCCCAAATCACATTCTTGTGTGTCTCCGTGTCGGTGAGTTCCAGCAGCGATTTGTCTTGTGGGTCGCGGGCAATGAACCGCTCGGCCATCACGCCCATCACCGAAGGCACCAAGGCTTCGGGTGTGTATTTGCGGAGCAGAAAGTTGGGCACGTTCGGCACGAAGGAAGCCTTCGGTCCGGCGTAAAAGTCCAAACTGACGACAACCAAGCTGTCTGAAACGGACAAGGCCGCCCCGTCACGCGAGAGAAAACCCAGCCCCGACACCACCGTTTGCACAGGCGGCACCTCGAACTTCGGATAGAAGTACTTCACATGTTTGAACGCATCCTCGAACTGGGCATGCAAGTTGTCTCCGTTGCCGAACGTTTTTTGCACTTCCCCGTAAAACTTTCGGTAAGCCGGGTTCGATACGGTTTGGAAGATTTTCTCGGCGGTGGCGGCTTCGATGGCACCGGGTTGCGGTTGCAGGAAATCGCTGCGCAGGCCGGCATGTTTTGCCAAGAAAGCCTTTGCCCCGGCCAGCGACTCAATATTCATCATCGCCGTGTCGATTCGCTCAATCGTCAGCGGAGACGCACCGAGTGAAATGTTGCTGGCATCAATTTTTGGCGTTTCCTGTTTGTCTTCCTTGGCTTGCTCGGTGCCGCAACCAACGGCAAGCAAACTCAATAGCACGGCTGGCAACCAATTTTTGCGATTCATCTGTACGGGTTAGACGTTTGCGGGAAAATTAAATTTTATGAATTTGGCGGCGTATTGCTTAAAATTGCACGCACCAACCGCGTTTTGGGCGTTTTTTGCCCAAAATACATTGATTGAGGCGGTCGTGCCGCCAGGCGTTTTGGGCAAAAAACGCCCAAAACGACAAATCAAGAACCGATTGCAGGCTTTGCGGAATGGTGTGTTTTGTTGATTGCAACCAGCTTCTCACACAGAAAAAACGTACAAAATTATGAAAAAAATTGCACTGATTATTTTGGCGTGCGTCTTGTCGCATCAAGCCTTTTCACAAATCAAGCTTGGGTTTCGGTTTGCGCCCGGCATTGCTTTTAACTCAGCCGTGACCGAAGGCACATTTGACGGGGCTTCACCGAACGGATCAGGGCTGCGCTTTAGTGCCGGCCCGATCATGGATTACTTTTTCGCCGACAACTACGCGTTCAGTACCGGCTTGTGGTACACGGTGAAACGTACCGGCATCGAGGGCCGCGTCCTGAACACAAACCTTGCCAGTGTCTATAACCTGCAATACCTACAGGCCCCGCTGGCGTTGAAGTTTTTCACCAACGAAGTGGCCACCGACTTGCGGATTTATTTCCTGATGGGCGGCACGCTGGATGTGAAACTGGCCGAAAAACCGCTCGACAAAGGAAACAACTTCATCTACAACAACCACGGCGACGGCAACGCTTTCCGCGCCGCCGATTTCGGGCTGCTGCTTGGTGCGGGCGGCGAACTGGTCATGGGTACTAACACGGCCCTGTTTTTCGGCCTGAGTTACAACCGGGGCCTGACCAATACGCTGAGCCGTAGTGTGAAATTGGGTCCGGAACAATTGAATGACAACGTGAAAATGCGCAACAGCCTGTTCTCGCTTGACTTGGGCGTGAAATTTTAATTCAGAATTTAGAATGCAGAATTGGAATGAGGGCGTTTTGGGCAAAAATTGCTCAAAACGAGATTATCAAGGCGGCTCTCGCCGCCACGCGTTTTGGGCGAAAAATGCCCAAAACGCCCTTTCGTTTAAATGTTAGAGCTTACGCAATATCTTTGGCAAAGATCTTGACGGTCAGTACGTTGCGCGAAAACCTTTGCCAAAGACAACCGCTTTGTTTTTAGGAACTTAGCTTCTCTTTTGCGCAAGTCCTAAATGTGAAGAGCTGACCTATCGAAACAAAGAGGCGCGGTTGCAACCGCGCCTCTTTGTTTTTGGCTAAAAGCGTCCCGACGAGTCGGGATTGCCCAGAACGCCCGTTACAATTATGAATTCTACATTACTCAAGCGGCATCGTCGTCCGTGTCGTCGGAAACGCTACGCAGGTTTTGCTTGTCTGGAGACGAAGTGAACGAAGTTTCGATTTCTTCGCCGTAGCGGTTCAGGAACTTGCATTCGCTGATGCCCAACGAAGAGTCTTTGACCACCTTCACCCACGTCTTGTACCTGAAATACCACTTCAGGCGGCGCGACGGAAAACCCGCCGTGTAATAAGCTTGCAAAAACGGATGCACCGTCAATGTAATCCCTTTCTCGTTCTGCCGCGTCAGGATGTATTCCAAGTTCGTCTCGATTTGGTCGGAGAGCAAAATGGTGGGGCCGATTTTGCCCGTGCCGCCGCACGTAGGGCAAGTCTCGCCGGTGGATATGTGCAACTCGGGCCGCACCCGCTGGCGGGTGATTTGCATCACGCCGAACTTGGTAAGCGGCAGCACGGTTGACTTCGACCGGTCGGTGTTCATCTCCTCGCGCATCTTGTCGAAAACCAAGCGTTTGTTCTCGGCTTTCTTCATGTCAATGAAGTCAATGGAAATGATGCCGCCCATGTCGCGCACCCGCAGTTGGCGGGCTATCTCTTTCACGGCTTCCAAGTTGGTATTCACGGCGGTGGCCTCTTGGTCGGCCTCGGTGTTGGAGCGGCTGCCGCTGTTCACGTCAATCACGTGCATGGCTTCGGTGTGCTCCACGATGATGTACCCGCCACCGGGCAAGCTCACCGAACGCCCAAATATGGACTTGAGTTGCTTCTCAATGCCGAACTGCTCGAAAAGCTTGTTTTTGCCCGTATAGAGCTTCACAATTTTTTCTTTGTCCGGCGCAATGGTTTGGATGTACGAGCGGATGTCCTCATAGGCATCCTTGCTGTCCACGGTGATGCTGTCGAAGGTTTCGTTGAGCATGTCGCGCAGCATGGACGAGGCGCGGTTCATCTCTCCGATGACTTTGTCGCGGGGCTTGGCATCGCGCAGCATCTTGATGCCGCTGTCCCACTTTTCGAGCAGGTTTTGCAAGTCGCGGTCGAGTTCGGCCACTTCCTTGCCTTCGGCCACCGTGCGCACAATGATACCGAAGTTTTGCGGCTTGATCGAATTCAGCAAACGGGCCAACCGCTGGCGTTCCTGCTTGCTGGTGATTTTCTTGGATATGTTGACTGCATTGGAAAACGGCACCAACACAATGTAGCGGCCCGCCAGCGAAATCTCGCACGAGAGACGCGGCCCTTTGGTGGAAATAGGCTCTTTGACAACCTGCACCAGCACGGGTGCGTTCTTGTTGAGTACCTGCGAAATCTTGCCGAACTTGTCAATTTCCGGCTCCAGCGTGATGCCGTTCAGGCGGGTTCCGTTGAACCGCTTGGCCACCACTTCTTGGGTGAGTTTCTGCAACGAAGCGAAGTTAGGCCCAAGGTCTTGGTAATGCAAGAACGCGTCTTTTTCGTGGCCGATGTCCACGAAAGCGGCATTGGAGCCCGGCGAAATCTTGCGCACCACGCCAAGGTAAATGTCCCCGACGGTAAACTTGTTCTCGCTTTCTTCGATGTGGTACTCTACAATGCGTTTGTCTTTCAAAAGAGCTATCCTTCCGCCTTTTTCGGTGGAATTGATAACCAGTTCGTTACTCAACGTTGTAAAGTTTTAAGGATGACAACAAATGTCCTGTCCGAAGCAGACAGAACCGACCTACCGGCAGCGGCGGGAACTTGCTTGCGCAAAGGGGAAGCAGGTCGGATTCTGGCAGGGCAAGGGGATACGGTTTGCCCGGCGGAGAACATCACCTGAAGTACGCCGGCCACCCACGCGGTGGGCGTTGGCTCGGCAAGGCGGGTGTTTCGGAAGCAACGAAAGCACCCTGACTTGTTTGCAATAAAGGCTTTTGGCGTGCATCAACCCGGACAATACGACGATATTTGGTGACGCGACAGGCTCTGGCGACAGGTGCGGCAGGAAAATATACACACCGATTTGCCAAGCAACGGCAACGTCTTTGTCTTTTCGGATGCTCGATTTTAGAGACGCGTGATGTTCGGTTGGCGTTCGTAAAAAGGCGAACCGGTAACACCTTGTCACGCGGTGCCAGGGTCAAGCGACACTCAAAAACCTTGATTCAATTCTTTACGTGGCTTGTTGCCGAAAGGCCATGCGTGGCGGTCGGCAGCGTATGAAAACCGTTTTCTTCCCAATGTTGCAAGCGGCGACCTCACCGGCGGCCGGAAATTACAAAAACGACGCTGCCCGTCGGCATGAAGGCTACCGGGCAGCGTCGCGCAAATTATTTCTTCTTGTGCCGATTTTTTCTCAGTCTCTTTTTTCTCTTATGAGTGGCGATTTTGTGTCTCTTTCTTTTTTTTCCGCAAGGCATAACTTCAGAATGTTATAAGGTGAATAAATTGTTAAATTGTTAAATTGTTAAATTGTTAAATTGTTAAATTGTTAAATTGTTAAATTGTTAAATTCTGACTTTTGGTTGGCGTTTTGGGCGTTTTTTGCCCAAAACGCATGGCGGCGAAAGCCGTTTCAATAGTCCGTTTTAAGCAATTTTTGCTCAAATCGAAGATGCCGCAGAAGGCGGTATTGAAAATCCCGCAATCGGCGGGAACGCCCTGTTGGCCTCTTTACTCAATACTAAAGACCCAAGACTCAAGACCTTATTTCAGCTTGTCCAAGTACACATCGGCGGCGTTCTGGATCATCACATCCTTGGTGCCTGAACGGGCTTCTTCCAACAGTTGTTTGGCCTTGGCATTGTCACCGAGTTCAAAATGGCTCATGCCCAAGTAAAGCTTGGCTTGCAGGTTGTCCGGGTTGTTTTTCAGTACTTCCGAAAACCGCTCAACCGCCTTGTCGTACTGGCCCGAACGGACGGACAACAGTCCCAAGTTGAACAACGCCTGTTCGTTTTTCGGGTCTTGCGCAATCACTTCGCGCAGCAGCATCACTGCTTGCATCGGGTTGGCCGAATTGGCATACGTCATGGCCATCTTTGCCTTGACTTCCAAGCGGTTAGGCTCCTTATCCAGCACTTTTTGGTA
>JALOMD010000297.1 GCA_025455595.1 Cytophagales bacterium
GGCCTTGGCCGACACGGGTTTTTACAACGGCACGCTGTTCCACCGCATCATTGAGAAATTCATGATTCAAGGCGGCGACCCGAACTCGAAACGGGCCAAACCTGGCGACGCGCTGGGCAATGGCGACGTAGGCTACCAAGTACCCGCAGAGTTCAACGAAAAGCTTTTCCACCGGAAAGGTGCGTTGGCCGCCGCCCGTGACAACAATCCCGCCAAGGCTTCCAGCGGTTGCCAGTTTTACATTGTGCAAGGCAAGGTGTTCACACCCGACGAACTTGCCGTTCAGGAGAAACGCGCCGCCCGCCCACTGATCGATGCGCAACGGGAGGTCTATAAAACTACCGGCGGCACACCGCACCTCGACGGCAACTACACGGTGTTCGGGCAGGTCATCAGCGGCCTCGACGTGCTGGACACCATTGCCCGCCAACCCCGCGACAAAATCACGAAGCGGTTTGGGTATGAGTGGTGAGTGGTCAGTGTGTTTTGGATGAAATTTGCTTAAAACGCCTGCTGAAGAATCACAGCGATAAAGTCTGTCAATCATGTCGAACCAAGAGAAACTGGCCGAACTTTTCGCAGTTCTGCATCCGGCATTATTCATGCTTGAGGACGAGTATTTCGTTATCGGCAGTTCTGCCTTGGTGCTGACTGGCGTTGAGACGAATGCTGTTTCGGATTTGGACATTTTGACCTCTTGGGCCGATGCCGACCGGCTGAAACTTCTGTGGGCAGACAGGCGCAAAGCATCTCACTCGCCCGAAAACGCGTTGCTTTTTCGTTCCAATTTCGCCCGGTTTGCCTTTGAAACCATGGACGTAGAAGCGATGGGCGATTTGGAAATCAACCGAGGCGGCTCTTGGCAAAGACTGCGCATCCTTGATTTTATGGAGGTGCCTGTAGCCGACCACACGGTCAGAATCCCGACGTTGGCCGAACAGAAACGAATTTTTCTGTTGTTCGGAAGGCAAAAGGATTTGTCGAAAGCCGACCTAATCAAATGACTGTCCGAAGTCCTTGAAAACGGCGTTTTGAGCAAAAATTGCCCAAAACGCACGCACGACTTACCACTTGTCACTCACGACTCTCTCAGCCAGTTTTCCAGCATTTTTCGTCCGTAGTCGGTCAGGATGCTTTCTGGGTGGAACTGCACGCCCCGCACGTCGTATTTCTTGTGCGCCAAGGCCATGATGCGGCCCGCCTCGTCCACGGCGGTTACGGTCAGTTCGGCGGGTAGGGTTTCGGGCACCACCGTCCAAGAGTGGTAGCGGCCGGTGTTGATTTCGGCGGGCAATCCGTCAAACAGCCGGTCAGTGGGCTGTTTAATCAGCGTGCGATGCGCCACGCCGTGCAGTACATCGGACATGTTTTCCAGCGTGCCGCCGAACGCCTCACCGATGGCTTGATGGCCCAGGCATACGCCCAGCAGGCTTTTGGTCGGGGCGTAGGCTTTGATCAGTTCCGGCATGATGCCCGCTTCCGAAGGCACGCCCGGCCCCGGCGACAACAGAATTTTGTCGTAAGCGGCCACTTGCTCCAACGTGATTTTGTCGTTGCGGTAAACCTCCGGCTCGTGGCCCATGTCGCGCAGATAATGCACAAGGTTGTAAACGAAGCTGTCGTAGTTGTCAAGGACGAGGATTTTCATTTTGAAGTACGAGTTACGAAGTACGATTTGGAAATTTGCTGTCGCTCCTCTATACGAGCAATCGGCTTGCTTTGAAACGCAGGTTAATTGTTTAAATTTGTACAAATCTGTTCAAAACCTGTTAAAACATGAAAACACAAACCATTGACCGCGACCAATTGAAATCCGTGGTTTGGGAATTGATGCAAGAGAACCCGGAGTTTCTGAAAAAACTGATCGGCGAGTTGATTGCCGAAAAAGAGACGTTGCAAAAAGAAACCCGCGACGAAAAAGTGACCAGCATGATTCTTGACGATTTGGCCCGTTACCGTAAGGTATGGGAAGCATTGGCGTGAAATGGAGCATTTGACCAAAAACGATATTTTGAAAATCAACCACCTCATGATTGAGGTTATAGGCGGTAATTTCGTACCGCCGCATAATTTGTTGAACGAACAACGCCTTGACTATCTCGTTGAAGCCGTCCAGTCCGAAATGTTCGGTCAGCCGCTTTACCCGGAGATTCATCACAAGGCGGGGCTTTACATGTTCAACATCATCGCCAATCACATTTTTTCCGACGGCAACAAGCGCACCGGCTTGGAAGCCGCCCTACTGTTCCTTCGCCTCAATGGTTATGGCTTCTCCCCTACGGTCACCGACCAAAATCTGATTGACTTCGCCACGGCGGTTGCCTCCGGCGAACACACGCTGGAAAGCACCCAAGCGTGGTTCGAGGCCAACATTGCGCCGCGAAGTTGAATAGAATTCGTGCAGAAAAACCTTCATAGGATTTTGAACCCTATGAAGGTTGTGTAGGCGTTTTGGGCAAAAAATGCCCAAAACGCCCTTGGCATCACTTTTCCAATCCTGAATTCAAAATTCTGAATTATTTCAGTCGTGGTCGTAGTCCAGGTTTACACCGGCCAGTTGCACGGCACGGCGCAGGGCGGCAATCTTGTTGTTCACTTCCTGCAATTCACTCGCCGCTTCCGATTTGAACACCACACCCGCCCCGGCTTGGTAGTACAGCGTATTGTCCTTGCTCAGAAACGACCGAATCATGATGGCGTGGTTGAAATCGCCGTTGAAGTCCATGAACCCGATGCAGCCGCCGTAAAAACTCCGGCTCGTGGGTTCGTAACGGTCAATGAGTTGCATGGCCTTGTGCTTGGGTGCGCCAGACAACGTACCCGCCGGAAAAGTATCGGCCACGAGTTGCAGGGAAGCCCCCTCCCGGCCTCCCCCCAAGGGGGAGGAATTTTTTCCCCCCTCCCCTTGGGGAGGGCCGGTGTGGGGCTTCCCCGTCACCTTCGACACCAAATGAATCACGTGCGAATAGTACTGGATTTCCTTGAACGTTTCCACCTGCACATTCTGGCTGTGGCGGCTCAGGTCGTTGCGGGCCAAGTCCACCAACATCACGTGTTCGGCGTTTTCCTTCGGGTCATTGTATAATTTTTGGGCCAGTTCGGCATCGGCTTGGTCGTTGCCAGTACGGCGAAACGTGCCCGCAATCGGGTAGATGGCCGCCGTGTCGCCTTTGATGGAAATCTGCGTCTCGGGCGACGAACCGAATATCTTGAAACTGCCGTAGTCGAAATAAAACAAGTACGGCGACGGATTCACCGACCGCAACGCCCGATAGACGTTGAATTCGTCGCCCTGAAACGCCTGCTCGAACCGCCGCGACAGCACGATTTGAAACACATCGCCGATGCGGCAATGGTGGCGGCCTTTTTCCAAAATCGTCAAAAACTCCTCGTCCGTCAGGTTGGACTTTTCCGCGCCTTTCAGCTTGAACTGGTACGTCGGGTAGTTTAAATTCTGGATAAGTGACACCAAATAATCAAGGCCATCTGCCTGCGAGTAGGCAGTAGCGGTGGCAATTGGCAGCAAGCCCGACTGCCTACTGCCACTGCCCTCTGCCAACCGGCTGTACTCGTGTTCAAACACGAACAGCTCGTTCTTGAAGTGGTTAATCGCAATCACGTACCGAAACACTTGATAGACAATGTCCGGGATGGCGTGGGTGTCTTTGAGGTTTATATCCTCGAAATATTGCACCGCCGGATAGGCCATGTAGCCGAAAAGGCCGTTGTGAATGAAACGAAACTTGTCGGTGTCGTCTTTGTGGAAACTGCGGGCAAACCGGTCGAGTTCTTCGACGACTTGGTTGCGGTCGGTTACAGGCGTTACGTTTTCGGTGCCGTCGGGAAACTGCCGGGTGATTCGGTTGTCGGACAACTCGAAGCGGGCCACCGGCTGGCAGCAGATGTACGAGAACGAGTTTTCGTTGCCATGGTAGTCCGAGCTTTCGAGCAACAGCGTGTTCACGAACTGGTCGCGCAGTTTCAGGTAGATGCTCACCGGCGTAACCGTGTCGGCAAGCAGTTGTTTGTAGCGGGTTGAGACGGTGAAATGCATGTTGAAGTATGATTTTAATTCAGAATTATGAATTCAGAATTTAGAGTGCGTTTTGGGCAATTTTTGTCCAAAACGGCAAATTGCACTCGGCATGTATCCCTGTAAAGTGCTTGGCCGCTTTCTATCCATTTTTTGCTTACGACTAACCACTTACGACTGGACACTAACTTGGCACGGGAGCAGGGATTCGAACCCCGAACTTCGGTTTTGGAGACCAGCGTTTTACCGTTAAAACTACTCCCGTATAAAAACAAGAGAGGCTTGCTGTTCAGTAGTGTGAACAGCAAGCCTCTCGGTATGTGGGGCTGACGGTTATCGCAAAGCCGGGCTGTTCACATTTCAGAGCGAAATGCGCGCCACCAAGCAAAGCGTACCGAGACAGAGTATTTCATGACAAAAAGCTGATGGGACAAATATAGAAACACGAGGCTGGAAAAAACAAGACTTCTCGTGTTAATTTTTCGTAACCGGGGCGGCTTGCCGTTTTGTCCGTTCCTGCTCCCGACCTGTCGGGACAGACAGTGGCGGAATTCTTCGATTTTTGCCTGAAATACGCGACTTCAAACCTGTCGGGTTTCTCGCGTTTTGAGCAAAAATTGCCCAAAACGCTTTCGCGGCAAAATCATCAGCCAAACAAAAAGCCGTCGGGCAGGGTTTGGTACAAGTCAAATCCGCCAATCCTTTTTTCCATGCGCAACTTCCTCGCCCTTGACTTCGACCAAATGGAGCAACGCTTCCGCACCAACCTCGTCAATTCGTTGAGCGGTTTCAAGAGTGTCAATTTGGTGGGCACTGTCAACGGTCGGGGCGAGACGAACCTCGCCATTTTCAGTCAGGTTTTCCACGTCGGGGCCAACCCGCCACTGATGGGAATGCTCGTGCGGCCCGACACCGTGCCGCGCCACACGCTGGCAAATTTGCTCGAAACCGGCTATTTCACGCTGAACCATATCCAAGCCGATTTCTACGAAGCAGCCCACCGAACATCGGCTCGTTATGAGGAATCTGAATTTGAGGCGTGCGGATTTACGCCTGTGTTTTCCGACCGACACCCGGCTCCGTACGTAGGCGAATCGGTGGTGCGCACCGGGCTGCAATTCGTTGAAAAACACGAACTTGCCATCAACGGCACCATACTCGTCATCGGCCGCGTGGTGGAGTTGCATTGCCCGGCAGAATGTGTGCAGACGGACGGCTATTTGGACATCGAGCAAGCTGGAAGTATAACTTGCTCAGGCCTTGACAGTTATCACACTACGCAGCGGCTGGGACGGCTGCCGTATGCCAAAAAAGAGAAGTGAAACTAAAAAGTCATGGGTCTTGTGTCTTTAGTCTTGAGTAAAAATTTTGATTACCAACCAATTGACAGCCAGCATATTGACTAAAGACACAGGAC
>JALOMD010000298.1 GCA_025455595.1 Cytophagales bacterium
TACGCCTACCACGAAAAAGAGAAGATTTATCATTACGTCTATATCAATCCGTACACGGGCGAAGTGCTGAAAGTCAAGGACTTGAACTACGATTTCTTCACGATTATCATTCAACTGCACATGAACCTGCTGCTGCCGTACGAAATCGGGCATCAGATTGTAGGGGCGGCGGTGTTGGTTTTCGTCGTTTCGCTGATTTCGGGATTGATTTTGTGGTTTCCGGCCAGCAAAAAAGGCATCAAACAGCGTTTTTCGGTGAAATGGAACGCCCAGTGGCGGCGTAGGAACTACGACTTGCACAATGTGTTCGGTTTCTACAGTTTCCTGCTGGCGTTGATCATTGCCTTGACAGGCTTGGTGTGGAGTTACGATTGGTTTGCCCACTCGGTGGATTGGCTGGCGAACGGCGGAAAACTTTCCGGCGAAACCAAAGAGCCGATTTCGGCGATTTCCGTGCAAAAGTCGGAACTGCCGATTGACCGGCTTTTTGCCGAAACCGCCGAAAAACGCCCCGAAACACAATTGTTTACCGTGGATTTCCCCACCAGCGACACCGCGACGTTCGCTTTGGGCTTCTATCCCAGTCTCACCACCTACCATAACGGCACGTATCTGCTTTTCGACCAGTATTCGGGCCAGTTGCTAAAAGAAGACTCGCCCCGCACCCAAACCGCCGGGCAGCGCATCCGCGCCATGAACTACGACATCCACATCGGCAAGATTCTGGGTCTGCCGGGGCAAATACTGGCCTTCTTTGCCAGTTTGGTGGCCGCCAGCCTGCCCGTGACCGGATTTCTGATTTGGTGGGGACGGCGCAAAAAAGACAAAAAACGCCCCAAACGGAAAATAGTATCTTTTGAAAACGCAAAAGTCACTCACACCTGAGCCACTTGGTTTCCCATCCAACGAAGAAAAATCAATTTTCACAACCAACCACAAAAACCATGAAAATCCATCTTCTCTCCGCCGCGCTGCTCCTGACAGGGGCGGTGGCCTCGGCCCAGCAGTTGGCAAATAGTATCTCCCGGAAGGGCAAACCTGTGCCGCCAAAGGCGGTAACCCCCGGTACCAAAACCGAAAGCAAGAAAACCCTTGACGCACAGGCCATCCAGGCACAGTGCGGCTGTTACCAAGTAATGTTCGAGTACGCCGAGACCCTCTCGCCCGACAAGCAGTACAAGACCCGCGATCCGTACAAAGTGGGCGGCTGGGAATACGTGGTTGCCGACGAGGTTTCGCCCGACAAAATCGTGATTCAGCACCTGCTCGTGGTGGGCGACACGATGATCATCAAGCACTGGCGCGAAGACTGGCTCTACGAAAACACCGACCTGCTGGCCTTTGAAAAAGAGGCCACCTGGAACAAACGAAAACTGCCCAAAACGCAGGTGAGCGGCCAGTGGACGCAGAAGGTGTTTGAGGTGGACGACGCGCCGCGCTACGAAGGCTCGGCCACGTGGATTCACGCCGACGGCAAACGCTATTGGGAAAACACCACCGATGCCCCGCTGCCGCGCCGTGAGTACACCAAACGCAGCGACTACAACGTGATGCGCCGCACCAACCGCCACCAAATCACCGACTACGGCTACTTGCACGAGCAGGACAACGAGAAAATCATCCGCTCGGAGGCGGGCGACCAACTGCTGGTGCGCGAGAAAGGCTACAACACCTACCGCCGCATTGACGAAAGCCGCTGCGAAATCGCCAAGCAGTGGTGGGCGAAACACCGCACCTACTGGGCCACGGTGCGCAATGTCTGGAACGAAATGCTCGCCAAGGCCGACCGGGTGCAACTGCACAGCAAGGTGGACGGCAAGTTTCTGTTCGAAGCCTTGGAGGAACTGGAGAAAAAAGGCAATCCCAATAAAACGGAAATCGCGGCGGTGATTCGCAAGTACTGGAAACAAGGCTGATGCTTGACTTTATGTATGCCTCCCGCCGAGGTTTAACATTCTGTCCGAAAGGCGTTTTAGGCAAAATTTGCCCAAAACGCTTATGTTTCAAACCGTCATTGCGATCCCGCCGTGGCGGGAGTGGCAATCTGCTGGACACAGGCTCGGCGGAAGGCGTTAGGCACCGAGGCGGCCAATCCCCAATCCGAGCCTTTGGGAAACGTGTTTGCCGAGCCTGTGAGAATGAGATTGCGAGCCATTCCGCTTCGCTGCATGGCTCGCAATGACGGACATTTCTTGTGTCGTTTTAGGCAATTTTTGCCCAAAACGACACAATCGGACATTTGTAAAACCAAAACAGCAGCATCCAAAACCACTTTTCCATGAAATCAGCCTGTAGCAAAACGATAGGGGTTTTGGCATCGGCGGGGATACTATTTTCCGCCCACGCCCAGCAACGCGCCGATTCGCTGCGGCCTGACTCGATGCGACATTACGATTTGCAGGAGGTGGTGGTTACGGCCACGCGCAACGAGCGGGGGCTGGCGGCCTTGCCCATGCCCGTCACGGTGGTGTCGGGCAAGCAAATCCGGCAGATGGGGTCGCTGCGCCTCAACGAAGTGTTGCAGGAACAGACCGGCCTGGCCATCATCAACGACCACGGCAACGGCTTGCAGATGCAAGGCTTCTCGCCCGACTACACGCTGATTCTGGTGGACGGCGAGCCGCTCATCGGACGCACCGCCGGGACGCTGGAACTCTCGCGCATCGCCGTGGGCAACATCCGGCAGATCGAGATTGTCAAGGGGCCTTCGTCGAGCCTGTACGGTTCGGAGGCGATGGGCGGGGTGGTCAACATCATCACCGAGCGGCCGGAAGGCACGCGCGGCAGCCTGCGCACCCGCTACGGCACCAACCGCACCAGCGACCTGACCGGTGACGTTTCGCTGAAACGCAAAAGGCTGGGCTTGTACGCCTTCGCCAACCGCTACCGGACGGGCGGCTACGACTTCTCGCCCGAAACCTTCGGGCAGACCGTCGAGCCGTTTGCCAACCACACGCTGAACGCCAGGGCTACCTACCGTTTCGCACCGACGGCGAAACTCACCGTGTCGGGGCGGTATTTCGCCGAAACCCAGCGCAGCGGCTTCAACATCGGTTCGGCCGGCAGCCCGGAACTGGTGACGGGCAATGGCACCGTGCGCGACTGGAACCTGAACCCGGTGCTGGACGTGCGGTTTTCGCCCCGGTGGAAAGCCGATTTCCGTTTCTACGCCAGTCGCTACGGCACCCGTTCGGAACAGCGGTTCACGGCCGACGGGCGGATGTACGACGAGACGTTTTTCGACCAGACGTTCGTGCGGCCGGAGGTCGTCGCCGAATTCGCGCCGAACCCCAAGCACACGCTCACCTTCGGGGCCGGGCACATTGCCGAGAGCGTGGAGGCCACCCGCTACCCCGACAAGCGGCGTTTCGGCGCGTGGTACGGGCTGTTCCAGCACCAGTGGCTGCCCACCGAAAAATGGAACGTGATCCTGGGCGGGCGGCTCGACCGGCACAGCGTCTATGGCTCGCAGTTCAATCCCAAGTTGTCGGCGCAGTACGAACTCACCCGCTGGCTGGCCGTGCGGGCATCGGCGGGGCGCGGCTTCAAGGCACCCGACTTCCGGCAGTTGTACCTCAATTTCAACAACGCCGTGGCGGGCTATTCGGTATTCGGGACGGAGGAACTGGCCGCCGGGCTGTCGCGCCTCGAAGCCGGGGGCCGCATCGCCCAAGTCCTGCTCGACCCGGCGCAGTTCGGCAACCTGCGGGCCGAAAGTTCGACGGCCTACAATTTCGGCTTCCGGTTTTCGCCCCTGCCTACGGTGAAAGGCAATGTGAATTTCTTCCGAAATAGTATCCGCGACCTGATCGAAACCCAGGCCGTGGCCCGGCTCGACAACGGGCAGTCGGTGTTCAGCTACCGCAACCTGTCGCGGGTCTATACGCAGGGGCTGGAAACGGACTGGTCGTACAAAATTCACAATAACGTCTCGCTGTCAGCCGGTTACCAACTCCTGTTCACCGCCGACGAAGCCGTGCTGGCGGGCATCGAAGCCGGGCAGTACTTCCGCCGCGACCCCGAAACACTGGTGACCACGCGGGTGGGCAGGCGGCAGTACGGCGGGCTGTTCAACCGTTCGCGGCACATGGGCAACGTGAAGCTGTTTTACGAAAACCCCAAAAACGGCTTTTCGGGCAGTGTGCGCGGCGTGTACCGGGGCCGCTACGGCGTGGGCGACTTCAACGGCAACTTGATTCTGGACGACGATTCGGAATACGTGCGGGGCTTTTTCCAGTGGAACGTGGCCGTGGCTAAAACCTACAAGTCGCTGACACTCCAAGCGGGTGTGGACAATGTGTTCAATTTCCGAAACACCCAGTTCATGCCCGGCATTCCGGGCCGGCTGCTGTACGCGAGCTTGGGTTACGAGTTCAGCAAAAAAGACAAAAAAATGCCCGAAACGGAGTGAAGCCGGGGTTTGGCCCCCGCTGAAGCTTGCAGTCCCGTCTGTAGCGGGAACGGGGCTTTCAGCTTTCCGGAAGATACTATTTTCTGTTTCACCGAGGTCTGTGGCACATTTGTATTTGCGCGTTAATTAATCCGTCATTGCGAGGCTCGTAGCGATAGCGGAGAGCCGTGGCAATCTCATTCTCACAGGCTCGCGAAACACGTTTCCCAAAGGCTCGGATTGAGATTGGCCGCCTCGGTGCCTAACGCCTTCTGCCGAGCCTGGGCCGAGCAGATTGCCACCCCGACACGTCGGGGCAGGCTGCCATTCCGCTTCGCTGCATGGCTCGCAATGACGGTTCTCAGTATAGTGGCACACAGACCTCGGTAATTAGACCTCAGCAATTAGCGTCTGACATCAAAAATCAAGCATCCCATCCTTTAACCAACACAATAACCAACCATGAAAAACGCAACCTTTTCTTTCACGGCGGCCCTTTGCGCCGCCCTTGCCCTGGCTTTCACCGCCTGCAACAACGACGACCCCGCTCCGGCGGCACCGCCTTTGCAAGCCGTCACCTTCCGGAACCTGGCCGCTGATCCAATCGTCAGCTCCGGCACGGGCCAGCCGCCCGCCGCCACCGGACGGTTCACTTTGTTCAGCTTCGGCACCGGGCAGATCGTGCCCAACGCCGACTCGGCAAGCACCCAATGGGACATCGGTTTCCGGGCCACGCGCATCATCTTTAACGGCGGCGGCAGCGGGCCGGGCCAAGCGGCCGTG
>JALOMD010000299.1 GCA_025455595.1 Cytophagales bacterium
GCCGAACACCTGCGTCACCATCGGCCCGAAGCGGAACGTCGAGTCCACAAAACGCGTGTAATAGGCCATGTTGTCGTAGGCCGAATGGTACGGCGTAACGCCGCTCGTCCCGGCGTTGAGCGAAGGCACGCCTACGTGCGTGTAAAACGCCAGGTGATCGGAGCCGCCGCCGAGGTTGCCCACTTCGGGTTCGGGCTTGTTGGCCGTCCACTTTTGGTAAACGGTCTGGTCGGTGTCGGGGTATTTCACCGACTTGGCGGCTTCGGTAAGCAGTTCTTTCAACGAGGGCGAGGCCGCCGCCCCGAAGGCCCGTCCCGACACCGCCGCGTCGGCGTTCATGTACGCTACGGCCTTGGCGGTCAGTTCGTTACGATTTTGCTCCACCCATTCCGTCGAGCCAATTACGCCGAACTCCTCCGCGTCCCAGTGGCAGATTTTGATGGTGCGTTTCGGCTTGTAGCCCGCCTTCGAGAGTTCGCCCAAGGCTTCGGCCAAGGCAATGAGCATGGCCGTGCCGCTGCGTGCCGCTGTTGGGGTCGGTGGAGCCGTGTACCCATGCGTCGTAGTGGCAGCCGAGCAGCACCCATTCGTCGGGAAACTCGCTGCCTTTCAGCGTACCGATGACGTTGGCCGCCCGCACATAGCCGAGCTTTTGATCCACTTTCAAGCGTAGTTTCAATTTGTCGCCGCCCTCCAGCCGATAGGCGCACGGCAAGCCGCCTTGCCAACCGGCAGGCACGCCCCGGCCCGTCATGCGGGTCATGATTTCGCGGGCCGCGCCGTACGAAATCGGTGTCACCGGAATCTTGTGGAAATCAACCGTTTCGGGCAATTTTCGGTTAATTTTCTGCTTGGCGTTAAGCGGCAAGGCCGGCTCGAAAGGCGTGAGCGGGTCGCCGGTGAAGTTGAGCGTGAGCAACGAGCCGCGTTGAATGTAGCTGTCGCTGGCCTGCGGGCCTTCGGGATAGGTGATTCCCTTCATGTAGCCGCTGTCGTACGGGTCGGTGTAAATGACGATGCCCGCCGCGCCGTTGGCTTGGGCGTACTTGGCCTTGTAGCCCCGGAAATTGCCGCCGTAGCGAGCCAGCACGATTTTGCCACGCACCGAAACGCCCAGTTCCTTCAGTTTCTCAAAGTCTTCCTTTGTGCCGTAGTTGGCATAGACAACCTCGGCCGTCACGTCGCCGGAGCCGGAGAAGGCGTTCCAGCCGGGCGTGACACGCGGCTGCGCAGCGAACGCATCGGCCGGGGCTTCGGTCTGGCTTAACTGCACCGCCACCGGCGACACAATCTCCACCGCCGACTCGCCCGGTGCGGTGGGCATGTACAAGTCGTATTCGGGCTGCTCCACCTGCCAGCCCGCTTTGCGCATGGCTTCGGCAATGTAGGCCCGCACTTGGGCGTTTTCGGGCGTACCGGCCCAGTGGGGCACTTTGGTCAGGGCTTCGAGGTGCTTGCGGAAGGCTTCGGGTTTGGGATGGGCCAGCAGCAGGGCCTCGGCCTCGCGTTGCCGGGCTTGCCGGGCGGCGGCGAATCCGGCGAGGTTTTGGCCAAAAGTTGTCAAAACGCCGACGCAAAGCAAAACACCGGCAAGCAGTAGGGTAGGAAGTCGGTTCATAGGTTTGTTTGGTTATGGATGAGGCGGATGAGCTTTCAAGATAGAAAAGTTTCGCCAATGGGCATATTTTTTTTGCTGTACCCAAGTTTTTGCAAGTGTACAATGGTAAGTCGTCAGTGGTCAGTCAGAAGGACAAAATCAAAAAAAGTCTTGGGTCTTGCGTCTTGAGTAAGAAATTGATTGCCTTGACTGTTCAACCAACCACTTACGACTTACGACTTACCACTCACCACTTACGACTACTTATGACAAAACCAAAAACCCTCGAACTGGACGACAAACCCGATTTGCACCGAGGCGCAGAAGTGGCGCAGCGGATTCTGTGGATAGCGATGAGCCTGCTTGTGTTGGCGGGCGGCCTGGGGCTGTTCGGCGGCGGGCCGCTCAGCAAACATACAGAAGGCGACACTGAAAACGGCTTTCGGATACAATACGACCGGTTTGCCCGCCATGAAGCTACTACTGAACTGGAAATGCGTTGGAGAGTTTCGCACACAGGTGAGGCTACAGTAGCTTTTCCGGCGGATTACATGGCGGTTTTCGATGTATCAGGAATTGTGCCTGCACCTGTTAGAGTACATTCTGAACAGAACCGTGTGTTCTATCATTTTTCAGGCAGCGGCGATTTTATAGTCCTTTTCAAACTTCGCCCTGACCAAGTCGGGCGAATCAACGGCTATGTCGAGGCCAACGGAAAACATGTGGTGTTGCGGCATTTTGTGTTTCCGTAATAGAAACGTAGAGAGCAGTCTGCAAAGCGTCTTGGGCAAAATCGCCTGCCGGACGGGCAGGAATTACCTAAAACGGCACAGGCTAAAGCATGTGCTACCATTTGTACTTCGTATCTCGTAACTCGTACTTCAAAATGACTAATCCTTTTGTTCGCGGGCTCATCATTTACCTGTTTCTGTTGTTTGTACTGCGTATTTCGGGCAAACGCACGCTGTCACAAACCACGCCTTTTGAATTTGTGTTGCTGCTCATTATAGGCGAAGCCACTCAACAGGCCATGATCGGCGACGATTTTTCACTTACAAACGCTATTGTGCTTATTGCAACACTTACGGGAATAGACCAACTGTTGTCGCGGTTGCGGGAAAAATCACAACGTTTTGAGGATTTGATGGAAGGCGTGCCGCTGATTTTAGTTGACAATGGAAAACCGCTGGAAGACCGTATGAAGAAAGTCCGCGTGGATCGAGAAGATGTGCTGGAAGCAGCCCGCAAAATACACGGACTGGAACGGATGGAACAGATAAAATACGCCGTCTTGGAAAAGACAGGCGAGATTTCCATCATTCCGGTTCAACAGTAAAACTTTGTGGAGTTTGTTGCGTTTTGGGCAAAAATTGTCCAAAACGCCCTGTGTTCAAGTTAGACAACCCGCTCTTGATGCAAATCACTTGCACTTACTATATTATGACACTGCTTCTGTTTTTACTTTTCTGACAACTTACGACTTACCACTTAAGACTTACCACTTACGATTTGATAGATGCCAGTTCCCGGCGTTGGGTTTCGAGCAAATCCCGCAGTGATTCAGGCAATTGCGCATCGGCAAGGGCTTCGTCATACAATTGGATTAGCAACGACTCGGATTTATTGATTTCCTCTGTACTTGATTGATTTTCTTTTATACTCGCCCAAATGCGCCGATAGTCCTTGTCTTGCGTCGCTTCTGATTGGGCGGCATCCCCGTAAGCGGCAAGTTCTTCCAGCAACTGGGCGGCTTGTCGTTCACTTTCTTGCGGGCGTTTTTTGTATTTTTCTTCAAAATCGGGCTTTTCCGACAGAAGATGCTCGTAGCCGTCTTTGCGAAGCGAATGAGCGGCCAACAGACGTTGCAGCCAAGTAATGGGGTTTTGTCCTGCGGTTTGCATTAAATTGAGGCGTTTTACTGATGTGAAGCGTTTTGGGCAAATATTGCCCAAAACGACTTTCATAATCGTGATGATTTTTCTGTGAAATCTGAACCGATTCTTGTGAACAAAAAATCCTTCCCTGTCTCCTTCAAAGAAAAACGCCGCACTTTGTGAAATGCGGCGTTTCGGTTGTTTTGCAAATGCCTCGGCTTGGACACAACTTTTTGGCCGCATGGCACAACCTGTCGTTCGTCCGCCTATACGCGGCTTCTGGAACGGGTCAACATGCTGTAAATCCACAGTACCAGAAGCGAGCCTCCAATGGCCACCAAGATGCTGCGGAAATTGAAACCGTCAACAGTCCCCCAGCCCAATTGCGATGCGATGAAGCCGCCCAAGACAGCACCCACGATGCCGAGCAGAATGGTCATGATCCAACTGTTCGATTGGTCGCCGGGCATGATGAGTTTTGCCAATGCGCCAGCTACCAAGCCCAAGATAATCCAAGTGATGATACCCATGTTTTTTGGTTGTTTAAGTGAAAATTTCGTTTCGGCATCCGAGGCCGCTTGGTTATTTTGGTAAAAAAACATGCCCGCTTTAGCGAGGCTTGGAAAAGTGTTTTGAGCAATCCCGATGCGTCGGGACGACACTCTACGACTTCCCGCCATAATAGGCGTTCAGGAAAATACGGCTGCGCGTGCGATAGACGCGCATGAGTCGCACGCCGGTGGGGCCGGTCTCTGTTTTTTCGTTGCGCAAAACGCTCCCTTCTCCCGCTGTTTCGGCTTTCGGAGCATCCGAACCCGCTTTGTCCAATGCTGGCTCGTCTTCGCCAGAAACGTCTGACAGCGGCGTTACTTCGCCCGCGTTGCGCGTGTCCTGATTGCCCGCATCGCGTTCGTAGTTGTCGCGGCGTTTCTCACCGGCGTTCACCACAGGATTGGGGTAAATGCCCGTTTGGGTGCGTCCCGTTCCGGTGCCATCAGCATACTGCATCACCCGGTCGGTGGCCGATTCCTCGACGGGACTCGTCAGGGCGGAGCCGGTAGGCCCAATGGTGCCCGATGACATGGTGATGGTGTTGGTGTACTGCGCGGCCCGTTCGTCCACGTCCACCGCGCCGTATTCGTCGAGCAAATCGGCCACGCGGTCGGCTTCTTCTTCGGTGCCGGTATAGACGGTCACCACGGCGTGGCGGTTCACCACTTCGTCATAGTTGTAATCTTCGTTTCTGCCGTCGAAAGCCGACTTGAAAAAGCTTTTCACCGAAGCCAGAAAGCCTTCGTCGCCGTCGGTTGTTGTGTCGTCGGTTTGGCGCGACATGTAAACCGCCTCTTCGCCAAAGCCGCTTTCGGCGAGCCGCTGCACCGCCAGCCGGGCTTCGGCCGCACTCTCAAAAACACCTACTACTGTGTGTGCCATGTTTGTTGAGTTACAAGTTGTAAGGTTAAGTAAAAAGTCGTCAGTGGTCAGTGGTTAGTCAAAATCAGATTGCAAATAACTGAAAGTCAAATATTTACAATGTTTTTTGCGCGTCGGGTATTTACAGGGTAAATGCTTGTTCACAAATAGCTTTACCTATCCCGACAGGTTGGGACGCGCAGTAACTATTTGACCAAAGACTAACCACTAATGGCCAATTGACCAAAGACTAACCACTAATGGCCAACTACTTATAAGGTTGCGAGATTTTCAGTGGTTCGCGGGATTTTGCTTCTGCGAACCATTTTCGTCTCTGTACAACCTCCGTTAACCACACCAATTCCGTACCTCGCCATGAACCAAGAGGCGTTTTGGGCAAAAATCGCTTAAAACGGATACCCAACCTTCATAGGGTTTTGAACCCTATGAAGGTTTTTCCGTGCGGCGGCCCGTTGGGTGGAAACAAGCAAACACCGTTTTTTGAAAAATCGAAGTTGACACCCTGACAGCCGGCCGGAGTGTCGCGTTGCCGCCACAAGCCGGTATAATTTTCCCCAAACGCAAAAAAGCAGGAAGGGGTCTCCCTCCTGCTTTCTGTAGCATACCTTGGCAGATGAACTTCGTACGTTGGCCCTTGCCGACTTGTTCAGTTCAACGCCGGTTCGGCCAGTTCCTCTTCCACTTCTTCCTTTTTTTGGCGTAGGGCGGGTCGGGCTGCACCTCCTCCAGGGCGAAAAACTGCTCGCCCGACAGCGGATTGCGGTACAGCCGCAGGGCGGTGTATTCCTTGCCCTTTTTCACCCAGTTTTTCTGCTGCACCTCGTTGGGCTTGTGGGTGTCGTCAATGCAAATGACTTTCATGTTGAAATAAGAATTACGATGTATGGCGCACGATTTCGGTTTGGCAATTCAGGCATCAAGCGTTTTGGGCAAATTTCGGCCAAAACGCCGAGGATGTCAAACAAAGCCTGCCGAGTTTTGCTGCGCGGGCGTTTTGGGCAAAAACGTTCAAAACGCCCGCGATGTTCCGACCCAGCCAAAATCCGGGCCGCAAAGAATCGGCTTGCGGTGGAAATAATACTTTTTTGAGTTTAAGTTTAATTCTATTAATATTGCATTTATTCCATAGTTACTCACCACCGGAGTAAACTAACCATGAAAGCCAACGCGTTACAAATCAGGCAGTTGCAGGAGCAGATAGGACGTGACGACCAAGGGGCGTTTGCCACTTTGTACCGGATGTTTTTCATGCGGCTGTTCAACTTCACCAAAAGCTACGTCCACAACCGGGAAGTAGCCGAAGAACTGGTAAACGACGTAATGCTGAAGTTGTGGAACCGCCGCAGCGAGATTTCGGACATACAGAACTTGGAGACGTACCTGTTTGTCGCCGCCCGCAACCGTTCGCTGAACCACCTGTCCCAGCATTCGCCGTTCCAAGTTACACTGGAACCCGAAAGCGGCGAAATCGAAATCGTCCACACCGACGACCCTGAACGCCTGCTCGAATGGCGGGAAATCTACCACCTGTTGACCCAAGCCGTTGAAGAGCTTCCCGACCAATGCCGTACGGTTTTCAAGCTCATTAAAGAAGAGGGTTTCAGCTACAAGCAGGTAGCCGAAATCCTCGACATCTCGCCGCGCACCGTGGAAACCCAACTCTACCGGGCCATGAAAAAGCTTCACCAAACCGTGGGCGGCCACCTCGATCCCGAAAAATTTTCCGGCCCGAAATCCAATTCCTCCACGCCTTCTGCTGCCGATTTGGGCGTTTTCGTCCCGGTTTTGTTCATTTTCTTGGATTTATTTTAATTTTTTCCCTGAAGCCTTGTAAGTAATCCGTTTCGTTCTGCTGTCTCTTGTAGTGGAAGCCAATCCACCAAGCCATGTACCAAGAACGAATACTCTACTTATTTACCCGCCGCCTCTCCGAAGAAACCACGCCAGCCGAAGAGTCGGAACTGGAGACGTTGCTGTATGCCCACCCGGACATGCTGCCTTCGCTGAAACTGCTGGAGCAGTTTTGGAACGACCGTGAGTACACGGACACCGTGAACGTGGAGGCTTCGTTGCAAAAGGTGCTCAGCCAAATCAGGGAGTCTCCCACTGACGGGCCGTTTTTGGCCGTTTCGGGCGATTTTCCTGAAAAACGCAAAACCCTCTCGCCCGTTGTCCGTTGGCTGGCCGCCGCCGCTGTCACCGGCTTGGTTGCCTTGGGCGGCTTCTACGCCTTTCGTTTGGCTGGCGACAAACCAACGGCCCAAGTTGCCTCGGTGATAGAGAAGCAAAACGGCAAAGGCGAGAAAAGCACCATCGAACTGCCCGACGGCAGCAAGATATGGCTCAACGCCGACAGCAAGCTGAGTTACCCGCAGGCATTCAACGAGAAGGCTCGCGAAGTCCACCTGAGCGGCGAGGCCTTTTTCGACATCCAGAAAAATCCCGCCAAGCCGTTTGTCATTCACCTTGCCAACGGCACCGTCCGCGTGCTGGGCACCTCTTTCAACATCCGCGCCTACAACGATGAAGACCGCATCGAAACCTCGGTGACCACCGGCAAGGTGGCGTTCATTCCCAAGCAGCCGAAAGGCGGCGCAAGCGACACTGTTTTCCTGACTCCAAACCGCAAGTTGCAATACAGTTTCCTGTCGGGCAAGCTGGTGACGCAAAGCACGCGCAGCACCGACGACAAGGCGTGGATTGAGGGCAGAATGATTTTCAAATCCATGACGCTCGAAGACATTGCCCGCGAACTGGAGCGAAATTTCGGCAAGAAAGTCGTTTTCAGGAGCGATGTTCCCAAGCAATACCGGCTCACGGGTTCCTTCCACAACAACACGCTGGAAGAAATCATGTTTTACCTGTCCAAAACCAAAGAGTTCAGCTACCAGATTACCAACGAAGAACTCCTGATAGCGAAAAAACCGGATGAATTAAGAATTCAGAATTAAGAATTCAGAGTTTAATATGACAACACATATTCAATCCGAAAATCGCTTAGAGTAAAGATTATATTTTTCTGTAAAAACGCCCAAAACGCACAGTTCATAATTCATAATTCATAATTCATAATTCATAATTCATAATTCATAATTCATAATTCATAATTCATAATTCATAATTCATAATTCATAATTCATAAT
>JALOMD010000300.1 GCA_025455595.1 Cytophagales bacterium
TCGGGGCGCACCAACCGTTTTGCGGGGATGCTGGCGGCATTCGGATTGTTCGGATTGTTTTTTGTCGTCTTCCTCAAAGCCAACCTTTCCGTTTTACCCGCCGCCCAAATGCCGGGTGGCGAATCCGGTTCGCTCCGCGCCGTGGGCATCAGCCTGATGACCGACAACTTGCTGCCGTTTGAAGTGGCGGGCATTCTGCTTTTGGTCGCCTTGATTGGAGCGGCTTACATTGCGGGGAACAGGCTCCCTCCCGTCCGTACAGGCTCGCCCCAAAACTCGCGTTTTGGTCGCCCCCAAGGGGGAGAGGAGAAAAACACTCATCTTCAAGAAGACGGAGGTGAGAGCAATCCGTTTTAGGCAATTTTTGCCCAAAACGCTCCTGACCTCTGAGTTCTGACTTATATCCTCACCCCACCACCACTTCCGTCAAGTTGTCGTTGCCGAAATACTGCTGGCCTGTTTCGAGCAGTTCCTCAGTGGTGGTGTTGGCAATGGCCGCTACATATCGGTCGAAAAATCCGTAATCCAATCCGTCGAAATAGATGGTCTTGAAGTGGTCGGCCAGCGAAAACGGCGTGGTCACCGACCCGGCAAACGCGCCAAGCAGGTAGTTTTTCACCGTATCCAGTTCGTCGGCGGGTACGGGTTCGGTACACAAGGCCTTGATTTCCTTGCGGATTTCGTCCAAAGTCTGGTTGGCAAACTCCTTTTTCACGTCGGAACCGATGACCAAAAAACCTTCCTGCCGAAAAGTCCCCAGCGAAGAGAAAACACCGTACGTGTAGCCTTTTTCTTCCCGGATGTTTTTCATGAGCCGCGACCCGAAGTAGCCGCCCAAGATTTCGTTGAACACCACGAGCCGGAAATAATCGGGGCTGCGGCGCGTAAACGGCTGGCCGTCAGGCTGGACGAGCCGCTTCCCGACCCGCACCGACGACTGCACGCTGCCTATCCGCTCGATGCGTTCCATTTGGGTGGCGGCAGTTTCGGGGTGTCGTTCGGGTCGTGGCAACGCAGGCTGTGACACGGCGAACCGTTCCAAATGCGTCTCCAGCAGACGCAGTGTTTCGCCGCTCACTTCGCCCGAAACCACCAAGTCGAAGGCGTGCCCCACTACGGCGTGTTGGTAAAAAGCCGCCAGCGTGTCGTGGCCCACGGCCGCAATGTCTTCCTCGCGGTTGTGCTTGCCGTAGGGGTGGTTTTCGCCGAAAACCACCTCCCGAAAACGGTGCTGGGCCACGTAGGCGTTTTTTTGAAGGTTCACCCGCAGGTTTTGGCGGGTGATGTTCTTCAGATTGTCCAATTCGTGTTCCGGGAAAGCCGCCTCGTGCAAAACCTCTTCCATCAACGGCAGCAGGGCGGGCAGGTGCTTGGCCAAGGTATAGACCGTCAGGTTGATGCGTTCGGCTGTCTGGTTCACTTCCAAGAACGACCCGAACTGATCCACAAACTCGCTGATTTCCGAGGCCGAGCGGCGGCGGGTGCCTTCGGGCAGCATCTTGGCCGTGAAGTACGATACGCCCCGTTGCGGCTCGTACCAAGTGCCTGCCGTAAAGATATATTCCAACCGAATCACGGGTTGTTCGCCGGCGTTGAGCCAGTGCAACCGCAGGCCGTTGCCCAAGGCCAGGCTTTGGGTTTGGGCAACAGCAACGTGGCGTATGGGTTGAAAAACAGGCGGTTGTGTGCGGTCAAGCATGGATGAAGGGGCAATTATCGGTGGTTATATCAACTTCGAATTTTGAATGCCGAATTTTGAATAATGAATGGACTGAAAACCAATGGCTTGCGAATGTATAAATACGCAGACAATCTTTAAATTTGGTATTAGTCGGTGGCAAGGTTGCGCTTGGCGGGCAAAGTTACGCGAATCGGGGGATTTCGGGTTGCGGAAGACGGATTTCGCAAAAAGAATTGAGGAGTGAGAGACAGGGGTTAGAACAAAAAGCAGAAAGCGTTTTGGGCAAAAAACGCCCAAAACGCTGTTGTCTGAACCGTGATTTTTTTAGAATGATTTTTATGACGGACATGGTTATCATGTTCATCACACCAATCAACTTAAAGTCACAGTTCAGACAAGAAAGCCCCTCCTTCGGAGGGGTCTGGGGAGGCCTGTTACTTATCCTCTTCGTCGTCCCGCTCACCTATGTTGAAGTGCAGCGTGAACCGCAGCGTTTCGGCCAGCGGGCTTTGGCGACCTTGGCGGGGTGCCAGGTACGCAAAATCAAGTCCCATCGAAGTGTAACGCACGCCCAGGCCGAAGGTAAAATATTGCCGGAAACCTTTTTCCCGGCTTTCGTGGAAATACCCGGCACGGGCCGAAAACATGTTGTTGTACCAATACTCGGCACCCACCGACCAGATGAACTCTCTCAACTCTTCGCTGAAGCCACCGGGTGCATCGGCAAACGAACCGAAAACGCCCGAAATCAGCGGGTTGTTAGGACGCGGGCCACCGGGTGTCAACGGCGCGTCGGGTGTGGGAGTCATCAGTTTGTTAACGTCAACAGCCAGCGTGAGTTTGTTGTACGGGTCAGGGTTGTACGTCATTGCCGTGCCGAATTTCAGGTTGGTAGAGATGAACTCCCGCTGGTTGGCCGTCGAATAAGATATTTTCGGGCCGAGGTTGGTAAGCGTCGCGCCCCACGCCCAGTTGAAGTCGTTGCCGCCGAGGTTCAGGTCGCGGTTGTAATACAGGCCGATGTCGCCGCCTACCGTCACGCCCGCCCGGCCCTGCGGCCCGCCCGGGCCTGGAAGGCCAACGTTGCCCGACAAGTTGGAGTAAATCAACCGAACCGCGATACTGCCACTCAAGTGGTCGGAAAACTTTTGGGCAAACGACGGAGCAAAGCCGAACTCGCGGGGCGTGAAATCAATGATGGGCTGGGCGTTCGGATCGGTGAAGTTGATGTCGCCAAGGTTCGAATATTGCAGGCCCAAGCCGAACGCTTGGGTTTTATTGATTTGGTAGTAACCCGTCAGGTAACCAAACCACATGTCGTTGAGTCCCAAGGCCCTGAACCACGGCGTGTAGCTGATCGAGGCACCGAGTTTCTTTTCGGCAAACACCAGTTTGGCCGGATTCCAAAAGGTAGCGTTCACATCGGGCGAGGTGGCCACGCCTACGTCGCCCATGCCGGCGGCGCGGGCATCGGGTGTCAGCAACAGGAACGGAACCGCCGAACTGGGTGCGCGGAGTGACTGGCCGCTGGTGTTGCTGGCACCGACAAACCATACAATTGTTGCCGCCAATAGGAAACGCTTCGAGGAATTTTGCGTCATAACTTACTGATACTTAGTAAAGTGTGGGTAAAGATAGAGAGAAAACCGAACGGTAAAAGAAACAATTCTTCACAAAACATACACCAAAAACAGAATGCGGATTTCGGAAATCGAAGATTGACTTCGTCGAACTTACGTTTCAGCGAAGCTAATGCAGAAAAAGCAAATGCCCGAAAGTGTGGCGAAAAGGCGTTTTAAGCAAATTTTGCTTAAAACGCCTTTTCGTTTTCATTCGATTTTTTCCGAATTCCACATTCCGAGATTCGCATTCATTTAACTATTCGCTGCGTAGCCGATGCCGTTTCCGACTTACAACGTACAGTGACCCGGCAAAAGTGTACGCCGGATGCCGAAATTCCCGAAACACCTGACGTAAGGTTAAGCCCGACATTCTCCACCACGGCGGGGGCTGCGTCAATGCGCTGGCTTGTAGTGTACAGCGGCCTTCCGAGCGGATCGTAAATTTGTATGATTAACTCCAAATCGCAACCCGGTCGGTTGTGTTCAAAGGCTATTTTAGTCATTTGGTTGCTTTCTGTAACCGGATTGGGCCAAACGCGCAGGTTGCGGATGCTGAACGCCTTGACTGCTACCGTAAAGGGCAGCGTGGCCGTGGCCGGGTTGTTATACGTGTCCCACGCTTGCAGGGTGATGCGGTGTTCGCCCGGTGTAAGGTTTTGCAGCAAAAAGCTGATTTTCCCGCGTTGGTACGTGTCGTTCTCAGCGGTGAAGTAGTCGTTCAGCGGGATGGAAAGCGAGTCGTCCAGCACGGCGGCAAGGTCGTGCCCGATGCCTGTCCGGCTCACGTTAATACCGTTTTCGTCGCTGAGGTGGGCCAGCAACAAGGCTTCCGTGCCGACGATGCTGCCCGGCGCAAACGTGCTGTCGTTCAGAAAGAGCTTGATTTGCGGCGGCGTATTGTCAGCATTGTTTGTGGCGGTGCCACCTACGGTAACCGAAGCCACACCGGCCGCGTCGGCGGTTCCCTCGGTGGGTTTGGCGTAGAGCAGGATGCGTCCTTCGCCCGGCGTGTAGTTGATGTTTTTCGGCACCACGAAACTGAACCGGAACCGACCGTTACGCACCGATGCAGTACCCCGGAATAGAACGGCATCGGCCTGCACGAACTCCATGCGGGCACTTTCGGTACCCAAGGTGTTGGTTTTCACCGGTTTGTCCAGCACGGTTGCCTGTAAAATTCCGTCAAAATTACCCAAAACGCCGCCTGCGTTGCGGATTTCGCCTTCGATGGTAACGCGACTCGTCGCTTTCAATGTGTCGTTGAGACCGGAAAACGGACGGTCGTTTATCCGTGTCACCACCGCCTGTTGCACCGGATACGCCAGCCGCATCGAAGGATCGCCGAGCAGAGCGAAATTACGGTTCACGCTGCCGCTCAGGCTGTTGTTCTTGGTATAACGCATTACGTCGCCGAGGCGGGGCATTTGGCCGCCGTCCGGCTCGAACACCCGGTCGAAAAACGCAGCGTTGACGGCGAAGTTGGTGCTTGAAAACACCGGCCGCGTGGTGGTGAGCAGCCCCACGGCTCCGGTGCGCGGCCTGAGCAGCAGCAATTCGGCCCCCGAAACCGTTTCCGGGTCGTCGTATCGGCCGAACTCGCAGGTGGCGGTGACGAAAAGCGGCAACCGGTCGGGGTTGCGCCATCCGTTGATTTGCTCGGCGGTGACAATCTGCTCCTGCGCCCAACCCAACTCGCTGCCGTGGCCGGTGTAGTTCACAATCAGGCTGCCCCGCTCCACCGCCTTGTCAATTGCCGCCGTTGCCGAAGGCGATTTCTGGCCGTTGGCGAAGGAAATCTGCGGGAACGCATCGAGATAGACTTTTTCGGGCAGGTACGTCTTGTAGCGGTTCAGCACCGT
>JALOMD010000301.1 GCA_025455595.1 Cytophagales bacterium
AAATGCTATGATTGGCAGGTGTGCAACCCGTCGCTACGGACAGGCAGCTGACAACGTTTTGGGCGAATTTTGCCTAAAACGCAACTGACCACTGACGACCGACCGCTAACGACTAACGACTTTGATTTCCTTGAACTCCAGCGGTTCGCCTACGTTGAACACGGTGCCTTCGGGCATGTATTCGAGGCTGGCCACGAGCCGTTTGCCCGCCACGATGCCGTCCACGTAGTCGGCTTTTTCGCCGGGCACGATGCGGAAAGGTAACTCGCCCTCGCCGCCGTTGATGACGGCGCGGTTTTTCTCGGTCACGAACAACGGCTCGCCGCGCAGGCTGATTTCCGTGCCGACTTGCAACTCGTCAAAGCGTGGCGGATTGTCCAGCGTCACCCGGCGAAAGAGCGTGAACTCGCCCTCGTCTTCTTGCAGCCACGTTTCGGTTTCCGTCTCGCCGTCGAGCAGCACCAGCTTCGTCCCAAAAGCCGTCTTCGTAGTCAAACCGCAACCGGCCCAGCACCTCGAAGTCTTTGGTCTTGATGGAGCCGCGTTTGCCCACCGCCAGCACCGAGCCGTAGTCGGCCAGTATCACCGGGCTACCGGCGGCCGTCAGATGGTCAATGTTGACGTAGCTCGTCTGCCCGCAGTAGGCGCACACGATTGTCCGCGAATGCCGGTATTTGATTTCAAGCGAAGCCCCGCACGAAGGACAGTTCATTTTAATTCAGAATTGTGAATTTAGAATTATGAATTGAAGTGATACACAAATCCGTGTGATTCACGCAGCCGTTCTGAATGTTTCCGCCTGTTGCGGAATTTTCATTTTTTGCCTAAAACAACCCAATTATTGATTCGCCATCAAATGAATGATCATCACAAGTATTTTCTGAAACTCACTGTAAAAACATAGAAAATCTGTTCTATTTTCATTTTGTTTCCCTGTGCGTTTTGGGCAAAAATCACCTAAAACGTTGGCAGTTCGTTTCCCATGTTTAATTATGAATTCATAATTCTGAATTACTCACTGATGTTACGCAGCGTTTTAGCCAAAATTTGCCCAAAACGCTTCAAAAGCGGTTTTGCAAACCTTTAGAAAGTGCTTTTCTACAACGTCTTCTGAATCAACAGGCGTTTGGCGTGTTCGGGCGTGATGATGATGCGCGACTTCACTTTGGCTTTGGGCACGCCGGGCATGATGCGGATGAAGTCCATCACGAATTCGCTGTTGGAATGCGCAATCATGACCATGTTCGAGTAAATGCCTTCGGCCATTTCCTCAGACAGTTCAATGTTGAGTTGGTTTTCTTCTTCGGGATTGATTTTGTCCGCCATTATCGGATGATTTTGTCAATTGAAAATATGTACAGAGTCGTTAGTGGTTAGTCGTCAGTGGTCAGTCGTTAGTCAGGGTTGCCTTTGCGGCTTTTCTTTGCGCCTTTGCAAGAAACCCTTTTCCGAAGATTCTCGCAAAGACCGCAAAGGGAAACAAGATGACTGAATAAAACGGAACGGGTGTTCGGCAAAGATACCATTTTTCCAATACGGAGGGCTTCATTGCAGCCTTTCTTTGGATGGGGCTTCGGGCATCGAGTGATTTGGAGAAGAGTGGCGGGGCGTTCCCGCCAGTCGCGGGATTTGCAATTTGGACGATTTTTGCCCAAAACGCCAACTGTATAGGTTTGCCGGGTCGGTTACAAGAGCAGTCAGGCATGTAGCTCCGAATGGTATTCGGAGGTATAAAAACAACCGCTCTATGCGTACAACCTCACTTAACCATTACCTGCCGTCTATCCTCTCGTCAATTTTCGCCAGCCCTCCTTTATAAAGCCGATTCCGTAGCCGCTCAATTGCGTAAAAACCGCCGCCACGCCCAAAATGCCGATTTTCAGGCTTTTGTTTTTTACAGTCGCGTCTGTGAAAACAATCAGTGTGTAAAGGGCCAAGACAATGGATGACAGTGTGAAAACAGGCAACGCGGTGAGAGACTGAATCAACAGCCAAACCGGCAAAGAACAGAGGAACAGGAAAAACAACGCCGGGAAAAAATGCACCAATTTCAGTTCGTCGGGAAAGAAGCGAGACAGGTTGATGCGGGCACGTCCGAAAAAGTGCAGTTGCTTGAAAAACTGCCCAAACGTGCTGCGCCGTTTGTGATAGACATAGGCATCTGGAATCAATCCGCTTTTGAAGCCGCTGCGGATGATGCGGATGCTGTATTCGATGTCTTCGGCCATGCGCGTGATGATGAACCCGCCCGTTTTTTCATACACCTGCCGCGAAAGCCCCATGTTGAACGAACGCGGGTGGAATTGCCCCCCCAACGTCTTCTTCTTGCCCCGGATGCCGCCCGTCGAAAACGGCGAAGTCATGGCGTAGCTGATGGCTTTTTGCACGTCGTTGAAGTCGGGGCTGGCCGCGTCGGGGCCGCCGTAGAGGTCGTAGCCGTAGCGGTTCAGGTCGGTTTCGACGGCTTGCAGGTAATGCGGCGGAATGAGGCAGTCGGAGTCGAAGATGACGAAATAGTCGCCGGAGGCGCGTTCAAAACCGAAATTGCGCGTGAAGCCTTGTCCGCTGTTTTCCTTGCGAAAGTACTTGACATCCAGCCGGTTGGCAAACGACTCGACAATGGCTTGGGCATCGTTCACCGAGCCGTCTTCAATCACCAGCACCTCGAAGTGCGTGTACGTCTGCCGCGTCAGCGAATCCAGCAACTCGCGGATTTCGTCGGGGCGGTTGTAGAGCGGAATGATGATGGAATACTTTCGCGGCATTTTTCTGTAGAGACAGTTTGCCGTAAAAGTAAGATGAAAATCCCTTCAAGTAACAAAGTCGCAAAAGTAGAAATACTGAAACCGCCTATGGGTGAGGCGGTTCCGGCAAATGGAAAAAATCACCTTTCGACCGTTCCAAGGCATCGGAGATTAGCCGGAAATTGGCAAGGCTCGGCTTCAAGTCAATGAATTTGTCCACAATTGTCCGGTGCTTGCAAACAATCAAAGTATTTTCCGCTTCCGGATTGATTTTGTTCAAATCCACTTCGCTCTCTGTATCGGTCAGAGATGGCACGAATGTCAGGGCAATGTTTTTCAAATTCAGTTCCTTGCCAATCTGTTCCAATTCTTGCTGGCGGACATTTTTACTGTAATTCTGTTCGTTGCCATAGACCAAATACACTTTCAAATACTTGCCGCGACGGATGCTTTCTTGTTCCAAAAAAGTCAGCCACTGTTTCATTTCCGCTCTGTCCGAACGGTTACCCACAAAATAAAGCACAATGTGATAACGGCCGTATTTGCACACCGGACAAGCTCGCGTTCCCTTGTCCGGCCCGTAGGCGTGGTAGGGTGAAAAAGAGGGACTGTCCTCGCTGATTTCCAAGCCTGATTGTCTGACGGATTTGACATTTCTGACAGTTTCCGGATAATTCGGAATGTTAAGCCCCAGCACAATGTTGCGTTCGGCTATTTGCAGTTGTCCCAAAAGCAATACTCTCAGGATTCCGCTGCCGCCCCGGTTTTCCAATGTTTTTCGCTTGGCGGAGGTTAGCAGTTTGTCGTCGTCGAATACGAAATCGTCTATGTAATACTCATTGCGGATGTCAGGTTCTTTGATGGAAACGTGAATGTGCGCGGCCATGTCTCTGTTGGGATACGGCGCAGGACGCAGGGTATAGATGGCATATTTGCCTTGTGCATCTGTCTTAACCCAGCCTCGAATGTGTCCGTGGGGCTTGGCTTTCTCGTCCATGCCAGGACGTGGCGAGTAAAGGCCCTTGGCATCGGTTTGCCAATAATAAAGGACTACATTGGGTGCCGAGGTCTTACCGTCCCGTTTGTAAACCCTTCCGGTAATGGCAAGTTTTTGGCCGAGTTCCGCCCAGCCGGTACTGGTATCGGTTGCGGACATTCGGGCAGGCATGTCCACGTACATCAGTTCGCAACCTTCGCAGCCGCCGCCCACGCGTTGGCTGGGCAAGGATACGGACGGGGCTGACGGATTTTGGGTGCGGGCGTTGCAGGCAACCAAGACAATGAAAAGCAACGCAAGAGGGAAACGTCGGAAACGAGGGAAGATTGTCATGTGTTTTTCGTTTTTCCCAAATCTCCGACCCAAAGCAGCAGATAATCAAATGGTTTGCTTCAAGCGGAGGGCTTTTTGGCTTGACCTGAGGACGGGCAGCGAGACATCTTTTCTTTAAAGTTGGCGGCGTAGTTCCGGCTCAACCGCAACTGCGAGCCGTCTTGCAGGGTTATGTCATAGTCGCCGTTCAGTCGCGATTTGTACGAACGCACTTTGTGCAGGTTCACGATAGCCGACTTGTGGATTCTGACGAACTGCCCGGCATCCAGCTTTTCGGCCAGCGACTTCAAGGTTTCGGTGTGAAGGTGCTTTTTGCCCGCCGCGTGGATGGCAACGTAGGGAGTGGCCGCCTCAATGTACGCGATTTCGGCCACGGCAACCGGGGTGTATTGCCCGCCGTTGAAAACCACGATGATTGTGAGTTTTTCCGGTTCGTTTTGGGTAAAAAAACGGGTTTTCTGCGTGCGTTGCAACAGTAGTATCATGGAGCCGCCGTATGACAGGACAAGGACGTACAGGTATTCGGACAAGGCGTATCCGAGGGTTTGCCCCATGGCATAAGTATGGTCGAACAGGAGGAAAGACAGAACCCAAATGAGTACGGCGTACCCCAGCAAATGCAAAAGCATCGGCAGCACAACCCATGCCAACCGGATGATTGGCCAAGGCTTTTTCACAAACCTGTACTGTAAGAAAACCAACGGTATGAAAAGCAACCAAAACGAGCTGAATAATGCAGACTCGGAAACAAAAAACGAGAACCCATTGAATGTGGCTTCCGAAATGTCTTGCAATATTGTCAAGACGGCCATTGCGGGCACAGCGGCAATGGGAATCAGCAGAAATCTTCGGTTTTGCGGGAGTGAAAGGGTTGTGTGTGGCATGAAGAGAAGAGTATAAAGCGTTTCAAGAAAAATTTGCCCAAAACGGCAAAACATCTGTCAATTACAATCAATTCCAAATCCCATTGCTCACCGTCAGAACTATCGGTTTGCCCTGTGTCACTACAATGGTGTGTTCATGCTGGGCCACGTAGCCGCCTCTGTCACCTACCAAAGTCCAGCCGTCTTTTTGGATTTCGGCATAAGTTGAGTTGGTCGAAATGAACGTTTCTACAGCCACTACAGTGTTCTTCTTGAAGCGAGTCAAATTGAATCGGTCGTAGAAATTAGCGATTTCTTTCGGCTCTTCGTGCAGGCTTCGGCCAATGCCATGGCCTGTCAGGTTTTTAATCACCTTATAGCCTGCTTTTTTGGCTTGCAATTCTATCAATCGCCCGATGTCGGCCACTTTCACGCCACCTCTGATTTGCTGAACGGCAGCATGCAGGATTTTCTTGGATGCCTCGACCAACGGTTGGTGTCTGTGACGGTCTTGTCCCAACACAAAAGAACCGCCATTGTCGGCCCAGAATCCGTTCAGTTCCGCCGAAACGTCAATATTTACTAAATCACCTTCTTTGAGAACCTTTTCGGCGGAAGGAATGCCGTGCGCAATCTCGTGATTCACGCTGATGCCCGTCCAGCCGGGAAAGCCGTAAGTCAGCCGTGGAGCAGAGTTGGCTCCCAAACTGTTTAAAATCCGCCCGCCGAAATCGTCAAGTTCTTTCGTGGTCATGCCGGGTTTTGCGTATTCGCGCATCTGTAGCAGTGTCAAGCCAACGGCTTCGCTGACAGTCTTCATCCCAAGCAATTCGGATTCTTTGTTGATGGACATAACACCTGAAAAACTGTTGTTTTGTGTAGAAAAGCTGTCCCGATAAGTCGGGATTGCTTAAAACGGCTTGCGTGAAGTTTATGGTTCGACGTGGAAAGACAGTCGTGGCAACCTGTCCCGACTTGTCGGGATAACCCGGACTGTGCCCACGATTCATTCTGTCTCAGTCATGCTCCCGCCAAGGCGGGACAGGCACGACACGATACCGTTTTGAGCAAAAAACGCCCAAAACGCCTTTTGACTGCCAACCGCTACTGCCACTGCTTACTTTTTTCTGACCTCTGACCTAAATCAATACGCCCCTTGGTATTTCCGCACACCCCACTCAATGCTGGCCA
>JALOMD010000302.1 GCA_025455595.1 Cytophagales bacterium
CATGTGAACTGCGGAGCCACTGCGTGGCGCACAGGCTAAAGCATGTGCTACTAAAATGCGTTTTAGGCAGATTTTGCCCAAAACGCAAAGCGGCGGGTATGAAACCCGCCGCTACGGAGAAAAAACCTCTGAATTAATATTTCTGAATTCTGAATTTAAAACCCGTCTTCTTCCTCTTCGTCGATTGTCTTGGGTTTCTCGGGCTTTTTCTTCTTGTCTTTTTCCGAAGCCGTTTGGGTTTCGGCTTTCTTGTCGGCTTTTTTCTTCTTCTCTTTCTTCTGCTTGGCAGGCTGCTCTTCGGTTTCTTCCGGCGCGGCCTCTTCCGTGTCCGCATCAGCTACTTTTTCCTACTTTTTCCTCTTCAACCGGCTCGGCTTTTTTCTTTTCCGGCTTGGCCTTTTTGTCGGCGGGGGCGGGCTGCTCTTTTTTGGTTTCAGATGCCACCTTCGGCTTTTTCGGCTCGGCCTTTTGCTTCATGTGTATTTCGCGGAAGTGGTCTTTGAAACCGTCCACTTCTTCCTCGTTAGTTGTAACGACGCTGAAGGACTTGCCGCTTTTGCCCTTGGCCGCCACCGTGCCGACGAACGACTCGTCTGACGAGGCGATGGCGAGTTTGCCTTGCTGGTAGTTCAGGAAGTACCATTTGTCGGAGGCAATCTGCAAGTAGATGGTAACCTGGTCGCCTTGGTTGGTCTTGCGGATTTCCACCATGCCGTCCATCTCGGTGTTGATGTCGTTGTTGCCGATGTTCGACACGCCGATTTTGCCCGTGCTGCCGAAACTTTTGTTTTCGTCGTTCCAGCGCAGGTCCACGTTCGACAGCACAATCGGCAGCAGGAAGCGTTTTGATACGGCGGGCAGCGGCGTGTACTCGATAGTCAGTTTGTCTTTCCAATATTGCGCCTCTTTTTCGCCGAGCAATTGGCCGATTTTCATCAACAACCGCTCTTTGTCAGGTTCGGCGGCGTTCTGGCTCGCTTCGCCGTTTTCCTTCGCATCCATGATACTGTTAGCCAAGGCATCGAAGATTTGCGTTGAGGCCGGGAAGTTCCAGCCCAGCAGCGTGTTGAACGAATACTGGTTGGCTTTCAGGTCAATCTCGCCGCTGCCGGTTGCCACCGTCAAGTAGTTTTCCGGCCCGTCGAAGAGGTTGAGCTTGCCTTCGAGGCGAATTTTGCCCGTATTGTCGTCCAGCGAAAGTTGCTGCCCGGCGTAGGAGTTCCCTTTGGCCCGCTCGGCATCGGCCACCTTAAACTCGTTGCCCGCATCGTTGCTGGTGAGTTGGCCTTGCACGCTGAAAATATCCTTGTCGTCGGCGTGGCTCTTGGCCGAGATGAACGTGGTGTAAACCGTGGAAGTCTCCTTGTCCACGTGTACGCCTACGGTCATCTGCCGGTCGCCGCTCTTCAGGTTTTCGTCCACGGTGATGGAAACGCCTTCGTCTTCCGGTTTGCTCTTGTACGGAATCCAGTCGGCCAAGCTTTCCGTTGATTTCAAATCCAGTTTCACGAAACCGTCGAGTTCCAGGTACTTGCGCGGCGATTTCATGGTGATGGCACCTTTGAAAAGCATCCGCGAGGTAAGGTAAAACTTGTCGTCTTCGTCCACTACGCCCGTGGCGGCCGTGTAGGTCGCGGTGGTGTCGCGGCGGCGTTTGGCTTCTTCGGTACGCGTCTCGAAGTCGCGCATTTTCACGTTGAAGGTTTGGCCTTCAAAGTTGGAATAGGCATAAGTGGCGTTCCCCACGAATTTCTTGCGCGACAGAATCTGGATTTCGCCGTCCACGAGTTTGTGGTAGGCCGTGGCCGTGTCAAGCGTCAGCACGGCTTTTGACAGCGGCTGCATGGCGGCGTTTTCGGTGATCATCACCGTGCCTTTGTTCGGGAAAATCTTGGCATCGGCGGAGACGATGTACGGCACGCCCGACACACTCAAGGTCATTTTCTCAATGTTGTAACCGGCCACGCTGCCGTTGAACGTCAGGTTTTCGTGCAGCGGGTTGGTGGAGGTGAAGCTGGAGGTTTTCACGTCGCCTTTCATGAAAACGAGCTTTTTGTCGAGCAGCCAAGTGGCCTCTTGCACCGACGTTTTGTAGGCGCAGTACGGAAACTCCAGACTGGCGAAACCGGCCAGATCAGGATTGGTGCTGGTCTTGATGTCCACCGTTTTCTTGCCCATGTCGAAGTTCACGTTCACGAAATTGGCTTGCAGCGAAGGCTTGGTGATGGTCTTCGACTTGATGCGGAACTCAGCGTCGCCGGCACTGAACTTGGTTTTCTCGAAAGTGAACGCCGGGGAGTTGATTTCCGAGTCGGGACGGTCGAAATGGCCGTCGCCAAAAAGGCCGTTGCGCCGCACCACCATCGTGCCGTTGAACGAAGCCCCGGTTTCCTTATAGACCTCAAACGGCGTTTTGGTGCTCGAAATCATCATGCTGTCCACCTTGGCCTTCCACGTCAGCTTGAAGTCTTTCACCGTTGCCTTGGGTACGTTCACGTTGCCCATCGTAGCCTCGCGGATGTCGGCTTGCGGCCCGCGTGCCACCACCGAGTCGGGCGTGAACAGGATGTCTTTGGCCGTCAGTGTGGTGTTGAGGTGATCAATGCGGCCCGAAGCCCGCAAGCCTTTCCGATCCAGAACCAAATCGCCGGCAAAGGTCATGCGGCTGTCGTCGGTGCCGAAAAGTTGATACGAGCCGGAAGGCGGCTTGTGCTTGAAGCCCAGCGAGTTGTCGGGCATGGCAATCAGGTTTTCCTCGAATTCAGGAAAAATGCCGTCCGAATAAAATGTGCCACGGTATTCAGGGTTCTTGGAGTTCAGACTGTCGATGGAAATGCTCGGAATCTCGAAACGTACGTTGCGGTTGTAGGTGCCGCCCACATGGTCTTTGTCGTCGAAGTAGATGGCGGCCCCCGACTGCACGTTGAGTCGCGGATATTCGGGGTAGTCGCGCAGGCCCGCCTTGTTGTTGGGCTTGTTGATGTACAACGTGCCCGCCGAGTAGCGGATTTCGGAACCCAACTGCACGCTGTCGGCTTTGCCACGGGTGCCTTTGGGCGTGAACAGGATCGTGTCGATCTGGTTCATCTCCACCGTGAACTCGTCGTACAGGAACGAGAACCCCGACCCTTTGAACCGGAAGTTACCCGCCTGCACCTCGCCTTCGAGCAGGAAGTTGCGGTCTTTGAGCAACTGGATTTCCTTTTGGCGCGGCAGCACATACACTTCCAGTTTTTCACTCAACGGAAACTTTTCCACGCCGCGCACGGTGAGGGTGTTGGTCTGCAAATCCAACGTGGCGTTGGGCTTGTCTTTGATGTACGAGTTGACCACAAAGCTGTCGTAGTCGCGTTTTTTGCCGCCGGCCAGCACGTTGTGGTCGCCTTTGCGGGTCATGCGGGCTTCGTCGGTGTCCGGGTTGTAGTCCACAAAGCCGCCCTGCTGCATCCGAATCATGGCGTTGCGCATCACGGCCGGGTTGATACGATAGGCACCGGCCAACTCGGCGATGGAAATGGACGGTTTCTTGGTCTTTTTGGCTTGGGCCGCCAGCACAATCAGCGGATGGAACGTGTACATGCCGCGCAAGTCGAAGTACCGCGTCGAATCGTAAAAGTCGTGCGACTCGATGATGCCCGGCACGTCCATGCGGGCGTTCAGCGTATAGAAGTGGATTTCGCTGCTGTCGGGGTGCCAACGCAGGCCGTCCATTACCATGTCAACCTTGTGGAAAGAGTTCACGTACGGTGCGTTTTGGAAACCTTCGCCGTTCTGGTTCAGCCGCAGTTGCTGCGTGGCCGGAATGTACTTGAGCCGCGCAGCCGGGTGGAAAATCGAGTCGCGGCGCATCGGGATGGTCACCGTCACGTACGGAGCCGTAATGGTCGAATCGGCAAACTCATAGGTTTTGCCGCGTGTCTTGAATTTGGTTTGGCCGTCCTTGACGTAGTTCAGCGTACACATGCCGCCGGCCAGCGACGTACTGTAGATGCGCCGCCCCACCAACGTCAAGCCGCCCCGGTACACCAAGTTCGGCCCGATGTCTTTGATGACAATGTTGTTGTACTGTGACGTAAAACGCGGGTAGTCAGCCTTTTCGGGCGAAAGTTGTTTTTTGCTGGCAAACTCGAACACACCCGGCACCGGCTTTTCGATTCTGTCCGGGTAGTGGAGCGTCACGTCTTGGGCCGACAGTTTGGACTTGCGCACGTCGAGGCTGTAGTCTTTCAGGTCAACGTAGATTTCGGGCTTGCCCGCCATGCTCCAGTCAAACTTGCCGCCGTTGCCCACAAACGTGTGGTTTTGCAGCATCAGTGTGCCGCCGGTGCCTTTCAGCATAGCAGAGTCGTGCTGGGTGACGAACACCAAGTCGGTTTGCTTCAGCACCACCACCGGGCCGGAAACGGTGGGCAACACCGTGGGTTGCACAAACGCATCGGCGGCGGTTTGTGGCACGCTGCCCCACGGGTCGGCGGGCTGCTCGTTGGCTGGCGGCAGCTCTTCGGCGGCCGGTTCTGTTTTGGCCGCCGGTGCATCGCCCCAGCCGTCGTCCTGCTTGGCCTGGGCTGTCGGCTTGGGCGTAGCTCCTTTTTTGGGTTTGGCTTTCGGTTTCTCCTCAAAAGCCGCCCACGGGTCGTCAGCGGGTGCTTTCTTGGCAGTGGACGCAGGTTTGTCGAAAGCCGCCCACGGGTCTTCTTCTTTTTTGGGCTTGGCGGCCGGCTTCTTGTTGTTCGCCGCCGACTTGCCGCTGTTCGGCTTGGCCTCTGGGGCCGGTTTCTCCTCGGCGGGTTTCTCTTCCACGCGCGGAGCCTCGGCCACCGGTTCGGGAGCCGGTGCGGCACCTCCGATGAAATCAAACGTGTATGTGCCGCCGTTGGTAAGCAAACTGTTGTAATTGGTGGCGTACAAGGCTTTTTGATCGACGAAAACAAACGTTGCCTTCAGGATTTCGGCCAGCGTGCGGCTCTCGTACTGCTCGACGCATTTTTCAAGCATGTCGAGCATTTTGGTCAAATCCTCGGCAGGCATGCTCTGCTTGTTGACGGCCACCGCCACCGAACCGAAAAATTGCTCAAAATGGGGGGTAAGCCGGTATTTCTTTGCATTCATTTTCTGGGCAATGGCCATTACCTTGGTGCGCTGCGCCTCGTTGAGGGTGCCCCAGGCGGTTTCAAAACCGCTGCCCAACGCCGTGAGCCGTTCGTTTTTGGTGCTCGCCATGGCTTTCGCCACGTCAGGGGCGAATTCCTCCGGCTTGTCGGAAAACCGGTAGGACTGGCCGTTGGCGGCCAAGGCTACCAGCCATCCCAAGACGAAAAAAATGTAGATTTTCTTCTTCATGACGAATGCATTTCAGTATTAACGTTTTCCCTCTGGCGAAC
>JALOMD010000303.1 GCA_025455595.1 Cytophagales bacterium
GCCACGGTTTTGGAAGTGCGGTTTCGGCCCATGACCTTGAAATCAGACACGCTGGAGACACGGATGCAGTCGAACGTGCCGGCCGGCGTAGTGACAGACTCTCGGCTTTCCACTTTGCGGTCGCGTACGGAAAAGTCCATCTCCATCAGTTTCATGTCGCCCATGTAGGTTTTCATGTTGGCCTTGCCGTCGTTCAGCGTCTGGCCCGGCCTCATGTTGACGGGCAAGTCCAGGTCGTCGCCGGTGTACTCCATGCGGGCCTGCTCCATGCCGGGAGGCGGGCTGCCCGCCGGCCCCATCATGCTGCGCATGTTGATTTTGAAAACGCCGTTGTCGCAGGCCATTGTGTAAGTGGCTTTGCTGATGTTCTTACCCTTGTTGTCCGTCATTTCGGCCTCCACATCGGCACTGAAGCCTTTCGCCACGGGCCGCACCGCCTTGATGCGTTGTGTCATCTTGCCAACGGGTTTGCCTTTGGCATCCGAATGCTGAAGCACCATTACGGCCCCGGTTTTCATGGGATAATAAGAAGACGAGCAATCTTGTGACATGGCCAGCCGTATGGAACATAAGGCCAGAAGAGCAGTGAGAGCAAGCAAGCGGTTTTGCATAACAAAAAAATGTTTGAGGTTTGAGAACGAACGGTCAACTGTTGATGCCACCAACCGCGAAAGGTAAACAGCCGCGTTCCCCCGGCTAAAGCCGGGGGCAAGACGTGGTAAGTCCCTTCGGGACTCGAAAACAGTCCCCTCTGGGGACTTTCAGCGTTTTGCCCCCGGCTTTAGCCGGGGGACAGCGTTTTAGGCAAAAATTGCCCAAAACGCCTTAACCGCCTATTGCCGCTGCTTACCTTTTTCTGACCTCTGACTTCTAACCTCTGACCTTAACCTCAGATATTGTCGAAAAGCTGAAACTTTTCCAAATGCTGCGGCACGGTGGCGTGCCATCCCTTCTGGTCTTCGAGCAGTCGGGCGAAGGCGGCGGCGGGTTCCGGCTCGCCGTGGACGATGAAGGTGCGTTTGGGAGCCTGCCGGAAAGACGACAGCCAGCGCATCAGTTCAGACCGGTCGGCGTGGCCCGACAGCCCGTTGATGCTCGCCACGCGGCACCGCACCGGCACCGATTCGCCGAACATGCGGATTTCCGGCTCGCCGTCCAAGATGCGGCGGCCGCGCGTACCGGCCGCTTGGTAGCCCACCAGCAGCAGCGTGTCTTGCTGGCGCGGCAGGCGGTGGTAGAGGTGATGCACAATGCGGCCGCCTTCGCACATGCCGCTGGCCGAGACAATAATGGCCCTCCCCTTGATGTCGTTGAGGCGTTTCGAGTCGGCGGCTTTTTCGATGTAGTCGAGGTCTTTCAGGAAAAAAATATCGTTGTCCGAATGGTCGAGCGGCAGCTTGTGGCTGTCCAAGTGCCGGGCGTACAGGTCAGATACCGTGACGGCCATCGGGCTGTCCAAGTAAATGGGCAACACCGGAATCTTCCGCTGTTTTTCAAGCACTTGCAAGTAATGCAAAATGCCCTGCGCACGGCCCACGGCAAAGGCCGGAATCACCACGCAGCCGCCTCGTGTCATGGTTTCGTTGACGATTTCGGCAATGGCATCCTCCGGGTCGTCCACGGGGTTTTCCTTGTTGCCGTAGGTTGACTCCACCACCAGCACGTCGGCACCGGTCACCACGGCCGGGTCGTACAGCACGGGATTGTCGTAGCGGCCCAAGTCGCCCGAAAACACGACGGTCTTGGTTTGCGAGTTGCCGGTCAGCGTCATTTCCAAACTGGCCGCCCCCAGGATGTGTCCGGCGTACCGAAACCGCAGTTTCACGTTGGGCATTAGGGTCACGTCTGTATCGTACTTGTAGCCGCGCAGCATGGGCAGCAGCCGCTTCACGTCGTCGGTGCCGTAGAGCGGCTCCGGCGGATTGTGCTTCGAGTAGCCTTTGCGGGCGGCGTAGGCGGCTTCTTCCTCTTGCAACTTGGCCGAGTCGAGCAGCATGATTTCGGCCAGGTCGGCGGTGGCGGCGGTGCAGTGGACAACTCCCCGGAACCCTTCGCGGCAAAGCCTCGGCAAGTAGCCGATGTGGTCAATGTGGGCGTGGGTGAGCACGATGGTGTCGATTTCGTCGGCGGGTATGGGCAGCGGCTGCCAGTTGCGCAGCCGCAAGTCTTTCAAGCCTTGGAACAAGCCGCAGTCAATCAGGATTTTATGGTCGTTGACGGTGAGCAGGTGCTTGGAGCCGGTGACCGTGCCGGCCGCACCGAGAAACTGAATGCTGACGTTCATGGGGTGGAGTCGAAAAATTGAAAGGTTGCAGGTTACAAGATTGACAGGTTGCAGGTTGGTGGGTTGCTGGCTTTGGGGCTTGCAGCAAGGTTAGACTTTTTGCGCGTATTGTGCAAAGGATTCGGCGTTTCCCTGCGTTTTGGGCAAAAAACGCCCAAAACGCTCCTACGGGACGGCGTTCGGCTCGAATTGGCGCAACGCCCGGATTGGCGCAACGATAGATTTGAAACAAGCCCACAAACCCGCGAAGCAAACCGCCTATTTTTTCTGCAACCTGTAACTTTCCAACCTTGCAATTTTTTCAATGATGACCAAAATCAACAATCGGGGCGGGAACGGTCATTCGGCACGTGGAGGCAAAGGGCGTACTTTACAACCACGAACACAATTCCAAAGGCAGAAAAAAGTAGGCAGTGGCAGCAGCAGGCGGCAGTATGTGCGTTTTAGCCGTTTTTGCCCAAAACGGCACATTGAATCGGCTTCGTCGGGCTAACATTCCAGAGTGGGTCATTGAATCGTTTTTTCTTTTTCAAAAACAATCAGTAGTCTGGCTGAAGACTAAAGACCCAAGACCGAATCATCTGAATCGAAACTTTTATTCATAACAGCTATTTCCTCACGATTATGCGAACGATACTGGTACCGACCGACTTCTCGCGGGAAGCCGAACAAGCAGTGAAGGTGGCGGCATCCGTCGCCCAGAAAACCGGCGCAAAACTACGCCTGCTACACGTGGTGCAGTCGGTTTATGCCTACGAATACAACGAAGGCTCGCCGTTGTTGCCCGACACGGCCCAGCAGCGGCTGGCACGGCAAATCAATATGGCCGAGGAACGGATGCAGACATTGACGAAAGGCTTGGAAGGCCGCAACGTCACGGTGGAGGCGGATGTGCAAGTGGGCAGCACGGCCAAGCACGTCTCGAACATCATTGCCGACAACCCGGACGTTGACCTGATTGTGATGGGCACCCGTGGTGATACGGGCTTGCACGAGTTGTTCATCGGCTCACGAACGGAAAAGGTGGTGCGGTTCGCCAATTGCCCCGTGCTGAGTGTGCGCCACCTCGACGGCGAGTTCCGCCTGCGCGACGTGGTGCTGGCCACCGACTTCAGCGACGACAACCAACCGCTGATTGAAAAGCTGAAAGACTTGCAGGACGTGTTCAAATTCTATATCCATGTGCTGTACGTGAACACGCCCGTCAACTACGACACTACGTTCCGAATCGAGGAGCGGATGCAGCGTTTCCTGCAAACGAACCAGTTGGAAAACTACCGCACGGCCATCATTGACGACTACAGCCACCAGGAAGGCATCCGTCGTTACGCCGAGCGGGTTCACGCCGACATGATTGCGATGGTCACCCACGGCCGTTCGGGCGTGTCGTACCTGCTCGACGGCAGCACGGCCGAAGAAGTGGTGAACCACGCCACCACGCCGGTGCTGACGTACAACATACATAGTTGAAGTACGAAGTACGAATTCAATTTTGAATGCGTGAATGATAGAATGAGTGAATAGGCGTTTTGGACAAATTTTGCCTAAAACGGCTTTCCGCATTCCCAAATCCGCATTCCGAATTGCATTCGCACCTCGTAAATCGTACTTCAAAACTACAGGTTTGGTTAAGATAGCTCCTACACAAACGGCGGGTTTTGCCCGCCGTTTGTGTTTTAACCTCAGTGTTTTGGCTATTTTTCGCCCAAAACGCCACTGTCAAGAAAGAACTTCGACTACTTCGGCTCCAAGGCCCGGTCTATACGAGCCAGCACGTCTTGCAGGTGGTAACGCGTCATGCGGTCAGTTACGGCGGGCAGGGCGGCCTTGATTTGGCCGCGCAGGTCGGTGAGGTTGCCGCGAGCCAGCGAAATGATGTCTGTCTTTTTCACATCCGGCGTGGGCGACGGAACCGTGTTTTGCAATGTAAAGGGTGGTGGTGTAGGAAACGCCACGGCAGGCGGATTGATGATAAGGTTCATCCGCTCAATATAGACTTTCTGCAAGTTGCGCCGGAAGTTGTCAATTGGGCGGCGGGCGGCCACTTCGGCCCAGACGCTTTTGCGCACATCGGCAAACAGGTCGTCCAGCGTGTAGGCTGCGGGGTTGTTCACACTGGTTTCAATCAGGCGTTGCATCCGGCTGTTGTCGAACAATGTTGTCATTGCCGTTTCGTGGATTTGCCGCAGGGCCTCCACGCCGTAGTCGGGACGGATGCGCGTGGTGACTTTCGGATCAAGCAGCCATGTAGGTGTTTCAAAAACCTGCTTGCCTAACCACTCAATGGCCTGTTTCTGAACGGCTTTGGGCGTAGGTTCATAAACTACGCCCGCTTGGTCGTAGGTCTTGGGCGTTTCGTAGATGCCGCCGATGTTTTTGATTACGTGGCCGATGTAACGGCGGTATTGGCCAGTCACCTCGTTGTACATTTCACGCAGTTTGTCGTAGTCCTCGGCTTCTTCGCGTGTCCAGTCAAGCAAGTTCGGCATGATGCGTTTCAGGTTGCGGATGCCGTATTCGCCGGCCAGCATGGCGTTGTCGCCTACGTCTTCGTTCTGGGCACGCGGGTCGTAGGCGTTGGTTTCGGTCAGGAACCGGAGCCGCACGTTTTTCTCGGCTTTTTGCTTGTACAGTTTGTTCAACGCCATTTTCTCCGCTTCGGGCGTGGCGGCATCGTACAGCGGCTTGTAGCCCCATTCGATGGCCCAGATGTCGTAGTCGCCGATGCGCGGAAAGAGGTCGGTCACGCCGTCTTCGGGTTGGGCCACATAGTTGAAACGGGCATAGTCCATGATGGACGAGGTGTGCCCGTTGGCGGCCACAAACGC
>JALOMD010000304.1 GCA_025455595.1 Cytophagales bacterium
CATGCCGTCTGTTTCGAGCGGCTTGCCGTCCGCAGTCGTCGTCAGGTTCGACAGCAGCATTTGGTCAAGCGTCAGTGCTTCGGCCAGTTCTATTTTCACCTCTCCCCTATCCAAAACCTGTCCGCTGGCGTTTTGGAAGCAGCCTTTCGGAAACACCAGCACCGTGCCTTGGCTGCCTTCCAGCACCGTGTCACGGTCGGCTTGTACGGAGAAGATTTGGCTCGGAACGATGGTGTTGGCAAAAGGGTCGTCGGGAGAATGCTTGACGGTGGCTGACGAAGGTTCTGTATTTCGTCGGCATTGGGAGAATACAGCCAACAGAAGTACTGATAGAACACAAGTTATTGTTTTCATAGCGGTGGGTGGTAAATCCATGCAAGCGTTTTAAGCAAAAATCGCCCAAAACGCCTTTTGTCGTGTTTAAAACAGACATTCGAGCAAATTCAAGCCCTGATTCGATCATTTTACAGTCGGGCGTTTTGGGCGTTTTTACACGAAAACAAAACGATCTTGACGGCCAACGATTTGAATCCTGCTGCACTTTCCAAGGTAACCGTCATTTGCATCAAAAATCTATGGTATTTTTTAAACATCCAATGGTACTTATTTTTTAAATTTACCCGATTATTGGTATTCCTTGTTGCCTTTCCCCTAACCGAAAAACCATGAAAAATTCTCGACGCAGTTTTTTGAAGAAAATGGGCGGGGCCTCGGCCTTGCTAACCGCCGGGGCGTTTGCCGCCGAAGCCCACGCCGAAAGCCAAGTGCGCATCTTGCAGTCGCGCATGAAGACTACGGCCAACGACAAGGTGCGCCTCGGACTCATCGGGGCGGGCATCATCGGCCATTACGACCTTGAAACGGCCCTGAAAGTACCCGGCACCGAACTGGCCGCCGTGTGCGACCTGTACGACGGCCGCTTGGTGCGGGCCAAGGAAAAATGGGGCAGCCAGATTTTCACCACCCGCGACTACCGCGAACTGCTGCAACGCAAGGACATTGATGCCGTACTCGTCTGTACGTCAGACCATTGGCACGACCGAATTTCGATTGATGCCATGAACGCAGGCAAGCACGTCTATTGCGAAAAACCGATGGTACACCGCATCGAAGAAGGCCAAGCGGTGATTGACGCGCAGAAGAAAACCGGCAAGGTGTTCCAAGTGGGTAGCCAGCGGGCCAGTGCGTCGGCGGTGCTGGAGGCGGCCAAGTATTTCAAGCAAGGCGTACTGGGCGAGTTGACTTTCGTGGAGGCGGCCATTGACCGCTCGGATGCCAACGGGGCGTGGCAATACACCATTCCCACCGATGCCTCGCCGCAGACGGTGGACTGGGACCGCTACCTCGGCGATGCGCCCAAGGTGCCGTTCGACGCGAAAAGGTTTTTCCGCTGGCGCAACTACAAGGACTACGGCACCGGCGTGGCCGGCGACTTGTTCGTGCACCTGATCACCAGCCTGCACGTGATCACCGGCTCCACTGGGCCGAACAAAGTGTTTTCGCTGGGTTCGCTCAACTACTGGAAGGACGGCCGCGACGCGTACGACTTGGTGACAGCCATGATGCAGTACCCGAAAACGGCCACCCATCCGGCCTTCCAATTCGTGACACGGGTGAACTTGGCATCCGGGGCGGGCGGCACGCAGTCGGTGCGGCTCATCGGCACCGAAGGCGTGCTGGAACTGGGCTGGAACGACTTCACCATCAAGCACTTCAAGCGGCCCAAGGCACCGAGCATCGGCGGCTACGACTCGCTGGAAAGCTTCGCCAAAGCCCAGCAGGAAGAATCGCTGAAAGCCTACAACGCCATGTACACGCCCGAAGACCGCAAGTGGAACCGACTCGACGAAATCAAATTCGCCGCCCCGCAGGGCTACGACGACCGCCTCGACCACATGATCAGCTTCTTCAATGGCATTCGCGAAAACAAGCCCATTCTCGAAGACGCTTCTTTCGGGCTACGCGCCGCCGGGCCGTCGCTGCTGGCAAACCTGAGTGCCGAGCAGCAAAAAGCCATCAACTGGGATCCGGACAAGATGCGCATCCAGAAAGCGTAGCGGAGTGATGAGTGTAAAAATGTAAAAACGGTCTGGCAACAAACGCTGCCGGGCCGTTTTGCGTTATGCAGTGTAGTTGCGTTGTTTTGGCTGTGTTGTCGGAACTGTGGGCAAGCGTTTTGGGCAAAAATTGCTTAAAACGCCGTTTGTCTTGAATCGCGGATGACACAGATGACGCGGATTTCACGGATGCGATACTTCGAGACAGACGCGATTGTTTGCTCAGAAACCTATCCGTGTAATCTGTACAATCCGTTTCATCCGTGATTCAAGACAGACCACCGTTTCAGGCAATTTTTGACAAATTTCAGCGACCAATTCCACACTCCGACTTCCGCAATTCGCATTCACCGGGCCGGGTTTCTTTATGAAAGATTATTACCAAATACTGCGCGTTTCGCCCGAAGCCGATGCCACGGAAATCAAGAAGTCGTACCGGCAACTGGCGAACGAGTTCCATCCCGACAAGAATAACAATCCGACATCCCTTGCGATTTTTCAGGAAATAAACGAAGCCTACGAAGTGCTGGGCAACCGCCAACAACGGCAATTGTACGATTTTCGGCGCACCTACCCAGACTACGTACCGCCCGCTCCCAATCCGGCTCCGCAGCCGCGTCGGCCGCCAGCCGCTTACCGTGCGCAACGTCGGGTCTATTTGGATTTGCGGCCTTATGTCACCTACACGCGCATTATGTGCAAGGTGAGCCTTGCGTTCTGCGTGTTGCTGATGCTCGACTACGTGCTGCCCCGGCAGACCGAGGAAGAACCGATTGTGGAGATACGCATTTATAAACGCCAGAACCGCATGGTGGTTTTCACGCCGCATCATCATTACACGATAGAAGAAGCCGGAGGATTTGTGGTGAACCTGGACGAATACACGCCTGTGAAGCTCGAGTACACGCCCCTGTTCGCAACCGTGATGCGCGTGAGGCTGCGCGAGTTAACCTCGTACCCGTCGAACATCTACGGGCCGCTGGCGTTTTTTCCGGGACTGCTGCTGGTGTTGTCGGTGCTGGGCGTGTGGTCGCGCGGCAGTGCCGACAGCGTGGTCAACTTCGGTATCGCGTCCACCATCATGCTGCTGATCACGCTGTTTTTGGTGTTTGTTCTGTATTGACGCAAGATTCGCAGCCAAAACGGTTTTTTCGCACAGCGGTTCTTGCGTTATTTGGCGAATGTATTCAGGCAAAGAAGGAGTTTGGGCGATTTTTGCCTAAAACGCGCGGAAAGAGGCGACTAAATTTTTGACGCGCAAAAGAATCCCAGACTTCGCCGTTTCATTCAATCAGACAAGTTATGCAAAAGATAATCGCACTGTTGGTCAGTGGCTTGATGCTCGCCGCTTGCGCTTCATCCGAAGAAACACCCGACCCGTCGCGGCTGGGTTACGACTTCGTACCGCTGGAAGTGGGAAGCTACACGGACTACGACGTGTTTCAGGTCACCTATCCGTTTGACCAAGTGGAGGTTCGACCCGATACGCAGCGTTACCAACTCCGCGAACTCGTGGCCGACACCATCACCACGCTGAACCGCGAAAAAGGCTTCGTCATCCACCGCCTTACCCGGCAGCGGCCCACGCAAACCTGGCGGCTCGACTCGGCTTGGCTGGCTTGGCAAACGCCGGGCCTGTTCATGCGCAAGGAAAACAACGTGGATTACATAAAGCTGCCGCTGCCGCCGCGCGACGGACTGACGTGGAACGGCAACCAGTTCAACAACTTCCGCCCCGAAAACTATACCGTCAGCGGTTTCGACCAGCCTTACGAGCTGAAAGACACCACCTACCCGCGCACCGTGACCGTGGTGCAAAGCGACGAAAGCAACGCCGTCCTCACCGACCAACGGCTCGAAGTCTATGCCCGTGGCACAGGCTTGGTTTTCAAGAAACGGGTGCAAATCCGCTACCGGCAACAAGGCGGCACCGTCGGCGGCAACGTGCCTGAGTCCGGCATCTACCTGACGCAGACGATTCGGAAACAATAATTGTAAGTCGCAAGTGGTAAGTTGCAAGTTGTGTCTTGAGCAAATTTTGCGCAAAACGCATTACTTACGACTTACCACTTACCACTTGCGACTTAGTAGTTCACCTTCCACCTTCTTGGTACGGCGTATTGATGCGGTCGGCGGCATCTTGTTGCTCCTCGTTGAGTTCGCCCCGGTCGCTTTCGTTGTCTTCCTCGTCCGGCGAACCGTTCTGCTGCTTATGGTCGTTCAGCGACACCGGGCCGCTTTGGTCTTCTCCGGTCAGGCGGCGTTTCTCTTCGTCGGTGGGCGTAAGGCCGTAGTCGCCTTTGTCTCTGGGCTTTTGCATAAGTGAAAATCCGTTTTGGTTAAAATTTGCCCAAAGCGGTAAAGAAATCTATGCCCGGAGAAAAGTGTTCAGTGGTTAGTCGTAAGTGGTTAGTGGTGTTACTGCCGGTTGAGGGATTTTCGTTTTGAGCATTTTTTGCCCAAAACGCCTGATCATACTACTGGTTGAAAAACAAAAGACTGAGTGCGTGTTTATAAAGTTACAAGTTACTGGTTTTCAATCAATTCATCATTCGATATTACGCATTCATCATTCAAAATTGGTATCAAACCCCGCATCCGACAAACCACGGAACTTTATTACCTTTGGGAGAAACACCACCTCCCTCCTACCATGAACCTCAACCTCAAGGCCAAGGCCGCCAACACCTACGATGCCATTGTCATCGGATCGGGCATATCGGGCGGCTGGGCGGCCAAGGAACTCTGCGAGAAAGGCCTCAAAACCCTCGTCCTCGAACGCGGCCGCGACGTGCGGCACGTCACCGACTACCCCACCGCCACCCTGAATCCGTGGGATTTTCCGCACCGGGGGCGTTTTCCGCAGGCTACCGAGGCCGAGAATCCCGTCGTGAACCGTTGCTACGCCTACGAGGAGGCCACGGCCCATTTCTTCGTCAAAGATGCCGAGCATCCCTACGTACAGGAAAAGCCCTTCGACTGGATACGCGGCTACCAAGTGGGCGGCAAGTCGCTGATTTGGGCGCGGCAGACGCAGCGTTGGAGCGAATA
>JALOMD010000305.1 GCA_025455595.1 Cytophagales bacterium
CAAGTCGAGGTGCAGGTTGTCGGCCTGCGAAGGCCGGTCAGGGTGGTTGCCGCACCGCACAAAAGCAAACTTCTCCGCATCGCGCAGGACGTAAAAACCGGAAGCCTTGAATTCAGAATTAGGTTCTGTACTTGGCCGCTCTCTGTTGGTGACATGGGCGTTAGTGTTTGACGGAAATTCTGAGTTCTGAATTCTGAATTCTGAATTCATCCAAAACTCGTCTTCTTGCCACGGGCCGGCGTTTGCATAGAGCGGCGAGCCGTACAATACTTGGTGCAGGGTGTTCAGTTGCGGGCGGTAGTCGCGGTAGTCGCAGGCATTGAGGCGGAAAAACAACGCGCCGTCGTTGGCACCGTAATTGGGCAGGTGGCCCGTCAGGGTGTCTTGGTGCCGGTGCAGCAAATGCAGTGATTTTCGGAGCCGATCGTACAACGCGTCCGGGAAACGGTCGCCGTTGCGATGCGCCAGCCCGAACGCCCACGTGAACAACTGAATCACCACGCGGTGGTAGTTCATCGAGAACTGCAAGTACGAGCCGTCTTCGTAGATTTGGTACAAGCCCTCTTCCGTCAGCCAGCGTTTGCCGTTTTCGCGCCACGCCCTGCTTTCCGGAAAGAACGGGTAGAGCAACCCGGCCAAATACAACCCCAAACACTCCGTAACGGCGTGGTTGTTGCGCACGGCAATGCGCGAAAAGTCAATGTTGGCCGCCACGTGGCGCATTTGCCCGTAAATACTGCGCAAAATCTTCCCAAAACGTGTCTCGGTGAGTTCTGTCGAATGCTTGTAATAGTGCAACGCAAACGTCCAGTTCAGCACCCGCAGCGAGGTTTCTTGGCTGCACACGTAATGCGGCCCGCAGTTGAGCGGATTGGCATCAATCCAGTTTTCGATTTCCGAAAAAACAAACGCCGCCCGGTCGTCGCGGTTGTGGAAGTCGTGGCGGATGACCGGGTACAGGTACGCAAACCGGGCTTTTTCCCACACAAACTTGATGTCGCCCGCTGTGGGGTCGAGTTCGCGAATGGCCGTCCAGTGTTGGGTCGGCGAATAACGGTAGCCCGTTTCGGGGTGCGTGAGCCAGTCGTAGTCGCGGCCCAAGTGACGGAATCCGGCGTTGAAAAACGGCACGTGACCGCCCGCAATCAGTTGATTTTCAACGGCCAGCGTCTCTAAATCGCGTTCGTCCGGCACAAAAGCACCACCCGATTCACGCAGCCCTTCCCGCGACTCGAAGAAAAACCGTACCGATTGCCGTCGCCAAGCGTCCAGCGTGGGCAACGTCGGTTCGGGCAGTTGCGTCGGGAAGGCGCGGCGCAGCAATCCGCTCCGTTTGCGGAACTCGTACCATGCCCGGAACGCAAACGCCCGTCCGCCCATCTGCCGGGCCAGTTGATATACTTGCTTCGGATTCAACTTGATCTCGTTGGTGGAACCTTTGGCAAAGCTTGGAGCTTTGCCAAAGGTTCAAAAGCCGTTTCGGGCAAATTTACCTCAAAAACAAATCGCGTCCGGCAAGATTACCAGACGCGATTTTTAGTTTGACAAAAGCCGTTTTAAGCAAAAATCGCCCAAAACGCGGAGTTTTTAATTTTTAATTCTGAATTCAAAATTAATCTCAGTCCATGATGAACGGATAGTTCGGCTCGGCGTACACGTCTTTGAACGCCTCCGACGGGTCGGGATACGGCGACTCCTCGGCAAACTGCACCGACTCATCCACTTGGCCTTTGACTTTTTCATCAATAGCAGCCAGCTCGTCTTCCGTAGCCATCTTGTTATCCAATATCGTCTTTCGCACCAGTTCAATCGGGTCTTGTAGTCGCCATTGCTCCACTTCCTCGCGGGTGCGGTATTTCTGCGGGTCAGACATGGAGTGGCCTTTGTAGCGGTAGGTGCGCATTTCCAGCAGCGTCGGCCCTTCGCCGTTGCGGGCACGGTCGGCGGCGCGGGACACGGCCTCGTGGATGGCCTCCACGTCCATGCCGTTCACCGGCTCGGAGGGCATGTCGTATGCTTCGCCGATGGTGTACAAATCCGTCACGTTCGAAGTGCGCGACACCGAGGTGCCCATGGCGTAGCCGTTGTTTTCGATGCAGAAAATCACGGGCAGTTTCCAGAGCATGGCCATGTTAAACGCCTCGTGCAGCGCACCTTGGCGCACGGCCCCGTCGCCCATGTAGCAGATGCACAGGTTTTTGGTGCCTTTGTATTTCTCGGCGAACGCAATGCCTGCGCCGAGCGGAATTTGCCCGCCCACAATGCCGTGGCCGCCCACAAAGTTGACGTTGCGGTCGAAGATGTGCATCGAGCCGCCTTTGCCTTTGGATACGCCGGTGGCTTTGGCGAAAAGCTCGGCCATGACGTACTTGGGGTGGGTGCCCAAGGCCAGCGGGTGCGCGTGGTCGCGGTAGGCGGTGATGAACTTGTCTTCTTTGGTAAGGGCGGTGACGGCCCCGGCAGCGCAGGCTTCTTGCCCGATGTACAGGTGACAGAAACCGCGTATTTTCTGCTGGCCGTACAGTTGCCCGGCTTTTTCCTCAAACTTGCGCATCAACTGCATGCTTTCGTACCAGTACATGTACGTTTCGCGCGGATACTTGGCTTTGGCCTTCTTCACGCCGTTCGACTTGGCCTTGGCCGCGCCTTCGGCTGCATTCACCAGCGGGTCGGCTTTCTTGGTTGCTTTGCTCTCTTTCTTGTTTGCGACTGCCATATTCTGAAGTACGAGTTACGATTTACGAGGTACGAATTTCAATTTTGAATGTTTGAATGAAGGAATGATAGAATAATACTAAAAAGTCTTGCGTCTTTAGTAAATAATTGATTTTCAGAAACTTATCCTGATTCAAAAACGCAATATTCATTTTGTTTTAGTATGACCGACATTTTGGACAATCCCGACTCATCGGGATGCCTGACGTTTTTCATGGCTTGTCTCGGGGACACGCCCATCTTTCCTACCGGACTTGCAAGTGCGTTTTGGGCAAATTCTGCCCAAAACGCCCTCCTAACTAACGACTGACCACTGACGACTAATCACTCTACCTCTCTAATCGCCGCCTGATGTCGTTGAACTGCTGCTCCACTTCGCGCATGTGGGTGCGAGAGGCGTTGGCAAAGTCGCCGAAGGTTTCGACGAGGCGCAGCATCAGGGAATTGGTGGTTTGTTGTGCTTCCAAGAGTTTTTCGAGCAGGTCGGTTTGCCGCTCCAGCAGGCGCAGGTGGCGTTCGTTGAAATCGGACTGCGTCAGTTCCTGGCTCGTCGGTGTCGGCTTGAGCCGCTTCTGGCCGGGCTTGTCCTGCCGGTCGTGCCGACGCAGGTAGTCAAGCAGCAAGCCGATTATTTTGGGGTCGCTTTTCATCTCTCGGAATGCAAACGAGCAAACCCGTTGCGTGGCGAAATTACGGAAAAAACGTTTACTGGCGAACGGGCGGCGGAAAAAGACTGGCAGGTTTTGGGCGAAGCAGGCAACAAGGCAAACTTTTTAAGCAATTCTTGCCCGTAACGCCGAATCTGGCGCAGCCTCACAGCCATTGCCAAAGGCGAAGCACACGATTTGTTTAATATTTTCCCCGAATTGTTGCATAATGGCGGGCTTCGCATCAAATAAATCTAATTGTCCGCTTTTTTTACAAACAATTGCGGCCCAGTTGTGTTAGATAGAAACGTGGCTTGCTCAACAAGTCAACACTTTTTCGAACCCGGACGCATCCAGCGCAAACCGCACTGGTGGTTGCGTGGCGGGCCTTGTCACGTTTTCGCTATTCCGGTTTTGCCTCACCGCAGTCGCTTTTCGCGAACTGGGCTGTTGGCTGTTTCAATTATTCTAAATTTAGGTAATTTTTTCGCAATTTTGCGGAAAAATTACTTCCGCTTTTGCAAGTGGAAGACTTTTTTTCGTTTTCTTGTTCATCATGGTTTCGCTCACCGATTTTCTTCTTTTCCAATCCGTTTTCAGCGTTTTTTGCCAAAAAGCGGTTGCTTTTTGCTGGTTTCACTCAAATATTTCTTGTATCATGGCATCCTGTATGTTGCCAGTATTATTACCCAAAATTGTGAAAAACACCATGTGGATACGATTTATCTGTCTGTTAGCCATAATGGGTTGTACGGCCAATGGCAAAGTTGACGACACCGCCAGCCAACGCGAAACCCTGCCCGTTACCACCCTCATCACCCGCGACACTATCTTGGCACACGAGTACGTGGCCGATGTGCAGGCCGTGCGCAACGTGGAGATACGCGCCAAAGTGTCGGGCTATTTGGACAAGATTTTCGTGGACGAAGGCAAGGATGTGAAAGAGGGGCAGTTGCTTTTCGCCCTGAACCAAGAGGAGTACAACACCGAGCTGGCCCGTGCCAAAGCCAACCTGAGCAGTGCCGTGGCCGAAGCCAAGGCCGCCGAACTGGAGATGGAACGGGTGCGCATATTGGTGGACAAAAAAGTGGTATCCACTTCCGAACTGGAGGTGGCAAAGGCCAAACTGGCCGCCGCCCAAGCTCGCATTGAAGAAGCCCGCTCGGCGCAGTCAACGGCGGCGTTGCGGCTGGCTTACACGCAGATCAAGTCGCCCTTCAACGGGGTCATTGACCGCATTCCGCTCAAAATGGGCAGCTTGATTGAAGAAGGCACGCTGCTCACCACGGTTTCGGATGTAAAAGAAGTGTTTGCCTACTTCAACGTGTCGGAAAACGAGTATCTGGAATACGTGAAGTCGCGGCAGCGGCACCCGGAGAAGGTGGTGTCGGAGGTGAGCCTGATACTGGCCGACGGCACCGGGTACCCGCATCCGGGCGTAATCGAGACGCTGGAGGGCGAGTTCAACGAAAGCACCGGCTCCATTGCGTTCCGGGCACGGTTTCCCAATCCCGAAAAGATACTGAAACACGGCTCCACGGGCCGCATCCGCCTCGCCAACGAAGTCGAGAACGCCGTATTGCTGCCGCAGAAGTCGGTTTTTGAGGTGCAGGACAAAAACTATGTGTTCGTGGTGGATGCCAGCAACACCGTGCAGACGCGGGAGTTCAAACCCGGCTCGCGCATTTCGCATTTTTACATTGTCAGGGAAGGGCTTAAGCCCGGCGACCGGGTAGTGTA
>JALOMD010000306.1 GCA_025455595.1 Cytophagales bacterium
TTTGGAAAAGCGACTGCTTATTTCGTAATTCGCGATTCGCGAATTACGAAATAATGAAGAAACACAACGGAATGCGGCCACTTGACATAGTGGTTTTGTTAAAAATCGTGGCATTGGACAAGCAATCCTGGAGAAAGAAAGACCTTGCCCAATGGCTTGAGATTAGCGGTTCTGAAATCAGCGAGTCGCTTAATCGCTCCGAAATCGCTGGCTTGGTGGATGGCAATCACCAACAAGTCTTTCGCCGCTCCCTGCTCGATTTTCTGCAATTCGGACTGCGCTATGTATTCCCGCAGCGTCCCGGCGAATTGGTTCCGGGTATGCCGACGGCACACTCGGCTCCTGTGCTACGTGACCGATTCGTTTCATCGGAGGTCTTTGTGTGGCCCGATCCCACGGGCAAGGTACGCGGCCAGGCCATCGAACCGCTTTACCATAGTGTGCCCCAAGCTTGTCGGAAAGACCCCGCCTTGTACGACTTGTTGGCCTTGGCTGATGTCATGCGTACAGGCCGTACTCGGGAAATCAAACTTGCGCAAACACTGTTGAAAGAACGCCTGCTACATGACCACACCGCACAACCTTAACTTGCAGCGCATAAAAGCCGTGGCCCAAGCCCTGCGGCCTTTGTCGCAAGAGGTGGTTTTCGTCGGAGGTGCCACCGTCGCTCTGTACTGCGACCTACAGCAAATACCGGAAATACGCCCTACCGATGATGTAGATGTAGTGGTTGAACTTGCCACTTATGGCTCCTACGGCGAGTTGGATGCCAAGCTACGCGCCATCGGCTTCCGCAACGATGTGATGTCAGGTGTCATTTGCAGGTATCAAGTCCAAGGCATTACAGTGGACGTAATGCCGACGGTTCCAGACGCGTTGGGTTTTAGCAACCGTCGGTATCCCGACGGGTTCCGTCAAGCCATCAGCGTACCGGTTGATGAAAATTTGGCCGTCAAGATTTTCTCGGTGCCTTTTTTATTGCGTCAAAGTGGGAAGCGTGCAAGGGCCGGGGCGGGGACGACTTGCGCTGGAGTACTGATTTTGAAGACATAGTGTTTGTCTTGGACAATGCAACCGATATTGAGTCCAAGTTGCAATTGTCGGACAAGAATCTGAAAACTTACTTCCAAGAGGAATTCGGTAGGTTGTTGAAACACACGGACACAGAAGAAGCAATTTACGGACACTTGGAGCCACGTTTTGCCGCACAACGCACGCAACGCATTTTGAGAATTTTGAACGACCTGATCCGTTCATAGACAAATGCACTGGACTTGTTAATCCGCATTCAACCAAAGCGTTTTGGGCAAATTTTGCCCAAAACGCCTGTTCTGCACACAACACCAATTTTTTTCTCTCCTAACCAAGTCCCATTTTTGCGCCCCAAAATCATTACTTACCACTTGTCACTTACGACTTCCTGTAATGGAACCAATCAATTATTCCCATACCGTGCTGCGGGCTTTCGTCCGAGACATCTTCCTGCAAATGGGCTGCCCGCCCGCCGATGCCGACTTGGCCGCCGACGTGCTCGTATCGGCCGATTTGCGCGGCGTGGACTCGCACGGCGTGGCCCGGCTGAGCGGCTACGTGCGGCTCATGGACTTGAACCGCCTCAACCCCAAGCCCAGCATCCAAGTGGTTCATGAAACGCCCGGCACTGCCGTGGTGGACGGCGACGCGGGCCTTGGGCTGGTGGTGGCCCCGTTCGCCATGCGCGTGGCCATCGAAAAAGCCCGCCAAGTGGGCACTGGCTGGGTGACGATTCGCAACTCCAATCACTTCGGCATTGCGGGTTACCACGCCATGGTGGCATTGCCCGAAGGTATGATCGGCTTTGCCATGACCAACGCCGGGCCGCTGGTGGCTCCGACTTTCTCCAAAGACAAACTGCTGGGAACCAACCCGATAGCCGTTGCCATTCCGGCGGGCGAGGAGCCGCCGTTTGTGCTGGACATGGCCACCACCACGGCCGCCTACGGCAAGTTGGAAATCCTGCAACGCAAGAACCAGCCCACGCCCACGGGCTGGGTGCAAGACGCGGCCGGCCGGCCTGACACCGATGCCCACGCCGTGCGCAAAGGCGGCGCACTGCTGCCCCTCGGCGGCGACCGGGAGCACGGCAGCCACAAAGGGTACGGCCTCGGTGCGTGGGTGGATATTTTTTCCGGCGTGCTGGCGGGGGCCAACTACGGGCCGTGGGTGCCGCCGTTTGCCACGGCGGGCTTCATGGATTCGGCGCAGCAGTTGGTGGGCAGCGGCACGGGGCATTTCGTGGGGGCCATGCGCGTGGATGCGTTCCGGCCCGCCGACGAATTTGCAGCCCACATGGACAACTGGATTCGCACGTTCCGCAAGGCCGAACCTGTGCCCGGCCAAACGGCGGTGCTGGTGCCCGGCGACCCCGAACGCCTGCTCGAAGCCCACCGTCGCGCCGAGGGCATACCGCTGCTGCCCGCCGTAGCCGATGGCCTGCGCCAACTCGGCGAACGGTTCGGGGTGGCGTGGCCGGATCAGTCTTGAGTCTTGAGTTTTGAGCATTTTGTGGGGTACGGGTTCGCAGTGTTTCAGGCGAAAAAAATGGCAAAGGCTGACCGCCTTAGACCCAAGACGCATGACTCATGACCCTTTCAGGTCTCGGAAAATTTTTTCACTTTTTTTTCCAAAACGCGGTTACCTTTTCTTACATGGGTAGTATTAAGCTTTAGAATAACAAAAAATTATTCATACACCTGTTTAACACTTATTTTGTCGAGGAAACCCTTTCCGTTCTGCGGAAAGGGTTTTTATTTGCCTGCCGAACCGTTTTGGAAAGTTTTGCTTCAATTTAATCGTCTATTTTTCAGCGGTTTATGATTGATTGCTGACGAATGGCACACAGATTTGACGGATGAAACGGATAAAAAACGGATTTGATCCGTGGCGGCGGCCCATCCGAATTTCCTGTTGGCGTTTTGGGCAAAAAACGGCCAAAACGGCACCAAAGACTGATGACTAACCACTTGCCACTTACCACTATTTTTCTGACTCTGACCTCTTACCTCTGCGCTGACCTATGCCTATGGACTTTGTGAAAGTGACCAAAGCGGCCAAACCTTACGTGGCCTTGGTGGAACTCAACCGCCCTAAAGAACTGAACGCCCTGAACAGCCAACTGCTGCACGAACTCCGCAACGCGATGCAGGAACTTGACCGCGACGAGGCGGTGCGAGCCATTGTGATTACGGGTAATGCACGGGCCTTTGCCGCCGGGGCCGACATCAAGGAAATGGCCGACAAAACGGCCGTGGAAATGATGACCTATAAGCAGTCGGGCGTGTGGGGCGACTTGAAGAAAATCGCCAAGCCGGTGGTTGCGGCGGTGTCGGGGTTTTGCCTCGGCGGGGGCTGCGAACTCGCCATGACCTGCGACATCATCGTGGCCGCTGAGTCGGCGCAGTTCGGGCAACCGGAAATCAAACTCGGCATCTTGCCGGGGGCGGGCGGCACGCAACGGCTCACGCACGCGGTGGGCAAGGCGCGGGCGATGGACTTGATTCTGACGGGCCGGTTTTTCTCCGCCGCCGAAGCCGAACGCTGGGGGCTGGTGTCGCGCATCGTCCCTGACGACACGTATTTGGCCGAAGCATTGCACTTGGCCGAAACCATCGCCCAAATGCCGCCGGTAGCCGTCCGGCTGGCGAAAGAGTCCGTCAACGCGGCATTTGAGCTACCGCTGACCGAAGGTTTGCAACTGGAAACCAAAAACGCCGCCCTGCTCTTCTCCACCGAAGACCAGAAAGAAGGCATGAAAGCGTTTGTTGAAAAGCGGAAGGCGAATTTTGTCGGAAAGTAGGTTTTTCGTTTGGCGTTTAACGTTTGTCGTTTTTTCTCAGAACCCTGATTCGCAGGATGACAAAATTGCCTTGATCAATGTGGCTAATCATGTTCATCCTCGAATCCTGTGAATCACGGTTCAAACAATTACCGTTTTAGGCAAAAACTGCCCAAAACGGCAAAGCCCCGTAGGGGCGGCCTGTTTGTAGAAACACAGAAAATCCACAGAAAAAGCTCCGTAGGAGCGACCCGATTGACAATGCAACGTCAAGGCCGCTCATACGGAGCTTTTGTTTACGGCGCGATTCCTACAGACGGTTCGCCCCTACGGGACTTCTGTGAGGTTGTCCAAGGTTCTGTTTTACAGAGGCGTTTCAAGCAATTTTTGCCTAAAACGCCAAACGGTAAACGCAAAACGATAAATGTTAAACGACCAACATCGCCGCGCCGAAAACCCCGGCACTGTCGCCGAGTGCAGGCTTGAGGAAAATGGTGTCGAGGCGGTTGTTGAAGACGTGCTTGCGTACCTCGGCAATGCCTTCGGTGTAGAGCAGGCCCACGTTACTCACGCCGCCGCCCAGCACAATCACGTCCGGATCCAAGATGTTGATAACCACCGACATGGCCTTGCCAAACATCTCCACCAGCCGCCGCATGGTGGCCGTGGCGTGCGGGTCGGTGCCGGCTTCGTGGCGTTGCACAATTTCCTTGAGCTTGAGCGACTCGCCCGACAGCGAGGTGTAATAACGCTGCAAGGCCGGGCCGGCAATGACACGTTCCACACAACCCACTTTGCCGCAATAGCACTGCCCCCCCGACTCGTCGAGGAAGTTGTGGCCCCATTCGCCGCCGATGCCCTGCCGCCCGTTGATCACCCGGCCGTTCACCACCACGCCGCCGCCCACACCCGTGCCCATGATGACCCCGAACACCACTTCGGCATTAGGCATTTCGCGACGCACGGCACCAAGGCGTGCTTCGGCCAAGGCGAAACAGTTGGCATCGTTGGCCATCATGGTCGGCAAGCCCAGTTTGGCCTCCAAGTCAACTTTGAACGGTTGTCCGTTCAGGCAGGTGGTGTTGCTGTTTTTGAGCAGGCCCGTAATCGGATCCAACGCGCCGGGCGTGCCGATGCCGATGCGTTCGGGTCGTAGGCTGGTTTCGTCGGTCATCATTTGCACCAGCAGTGCGATGCGGCCCAGAATGTGGTCGTAGCCGTGCTGGGCCTCGGTGTCAATGCGCATCCGGCAGCGCACGTCGGGCTTTTCCACCGACT
>JALOMD010000307.1 GCA_025455595.1 Cytophagales bacterium
CAGTGTCCTGAAATCCCGCGTTACTCGATAGGCTGGCGCATGGGCTACGGCGAGGATGTCGCGTGGGAGTTTTCGCTTTGGTGGCGAGGCCTCAGTGAGGAAACCAAAGAAAAATACAAACAAATGCATCCCGAACCCAAAGGCTGGCGAGGGTGGTATAAAGGCGAAATTACAGACGAAGAATAGAATTGTTTGTAATGAAGAATGAAGAATGCAGAAAGAAAAAGATTGGGAATGCAAAAGGCGTTTTGAGCAATTTTTGCCTAAGAGGTTGTTTAAAATTTTGTTTTACTGAAGCGTCCCGACAAGTCGGGACGCTCCGAAAAGTAGGTCTGACGCTGTGCGTCTGACCGGAATCACAGGCTCGCCAAAGACAACAGACGGGCGTTTTGGGCACTTTTTGCTCAAATTGAAAATCCCGCAACCGGCGGGAACGCCCGTCAAAACTGAATTTTAGACAACCTCTAAAACGCCTTTTGCCCAAAATAGTATCTCCGAAAACACAAAACCCCACGAATTGCTATCCGTGGAGTTTTGAATCGGAGGACAATTCTATTCCTGAACAATTACCTTATGTTGCTGTGTTTGTCCGTCTTCTGACTGGATTCGCAGGTAATACAAGCCCGGCGCAAAGCCTTGGGTGTGAACCATTTGGCGATTGGCACCGTCGGTAGTGATGCGCGGACGGAGTTGTTGGCCTTGGAAGTTGAATACTTGGACTTGATACATTTGCCGCGTTCCAATCCATTCCACTGTCACCGATTCGCGGGCGGGATTTGGATAAATCAACAGCGTGGCCTCTTCAAGCAAAGACTCATCTTCCGCATCCAAGCGGGCCGAGCGGGTATCGCAATATTTTTGGCATTCTTTGGCATCCACGTTCAGGCTTCCGGCTCCTTTGGTTTGTATTTTTTCCCAACCTTTTTTGCCTTTGTAAGCAACCGTTCCTTCGTAAAAGAACTCGCCGCTCAAGCCAAAGTCAGCGTCTTGGGCGTTGGCTCCGATGCCCAACTGAAAGCCCGTTTGGCGGCTGTCCGGCGCGTGTCGCAACTTGAGTTTTCCCTTTACGCGGGCTTTGCCTTCCAAGTAGCTTTCTTCGGAAACTTCCCAATATGTCCAGTCTTGGTGGTTTTTCAACGCGACTTGTTCCGCTTCCGGCGTTTCAAAGTTGTACGTGCGTCGCAGAGCCGACCAACTCTTCCACGCCTGAGGTTTGATTAATTTTAAGTACACATCAAACTGAATGGCTCGGTTTGTTTGGCTCACAATTCGCCCCTGCACCACTGCCGAATCGCCGTAGTCAATCAATTGGGCTAGGCCTGTCCAGACGAAGTTCTGTGGTTTCGGATTTCTGATTTCCGGCACCAAGCGGATTGCCCACGGGCAACTCAGGCACTGGGGGCGCAGCAACCGCCAATGGTACAGCCAGTAGATTTTCGGGTTGATAATAATCAATGAGGTTCGTTCGTAAGCCCCCATGTCCACACGAGCACCTTGCAAACGAGCTTCTCCGGCAAAATCGGTGGCAATGCCCGCCAAATCAGCGGCAGTACTGTTACCGGCGTTGACGACCAGAGATGTTGATTGTACCCGCAGCCCGTCATCGCTGGTACCGGGTTGGTTGTCGGCTCCGTCGGGGTCGGCAGCGTTTACGAAGTTGGGGTTGCTGTCTATGTTGTTGGTGCCGTCTGTACCTACGGTTGCATTCCATCCGCCGCCACTGCCGCCGGAGCCTTGCACTAAACTGTAAGCTACCGTTGCGACATTGCCCTCATTGCGAATTTGCGGCCCGCTGGTAACGGCTGTGTTGCCGTACAAAATGGAGTTTTCTACCCTGACACTCAATACTTCAACCCCATCAGAAACATAGCCATCGTTGTACAGGCCCCCGCCGTAGCGTCCAGCAGTGTTGGCTCGGAAGGTGCAGTTGGTGAAATCCGTGTCCAAAAGCGGCGTGTAAGAGGGCGGACTAATCACGCGGGTAAAGTTGGCTACGGCTCCGCCGTCGTCTTCAGCACTGTTGCCGCTGAAGACGCAATTGATATATTTCACCTTGAGGATGCCTGCATCGTTCAAGTGAACAGCCGCCCCGCCCCAAGCTGCGGTATTCCCTCCGGCTGAATTCTGGTAAAAACCACAGCCGATAAATACGGGTTTGGACTCGCCCAGCGTGTTTGTTTGTGGTTCGTTGGTGGACATATAAACTGCGCCACCGCCGCCACCTTCAAACGCCCCGGTTGCATTGCCCGTAGCCGAGTTTCCGATAAACATGCACCGCCGAAAACTTGTCTTGGAGGCAACCATGCTTACACCGCCGCCCGAACCGGGAAGGGTTACTCCCATCGCAACCGCCGTGGTGCGATTGAGACGAAACGTACACGTGTCCACGCGGGCACTGTCGCCAACGAAGGCCAAGGCTCCGCCGCGCCGAAGGGCTTGGTTATCCGTAAATTCGCATTGGCTGAGGATTGGGCGGTAATTGCCTTTGACAAACGAACCCAGAAAAACGGCTCCGCCCGTATTGTTGGACTGATTAGAAATAAACTTACAGCTCCGGATCACCGACTCCATCGTTACGAAAACAGTGCCCGGCGTGGTGTAAAAGCCCGCTCCTTCCGATTCGGCGTAGTTGCCGCGAAACGTACAATTCAGGATTGTCGGGCTGCTGGCGTTGGCGGGTGCGCTGATTTTGTTGTACCAGCCGCCGCCGTCAAGGTTGGGAACATTAGGGTTGGGAGGCGCAGCAAGCCAAGCCCTTCCGGCGGTGATGATGCAGCCGTCGAGCCAGGTAGCGGCGGTGACGTTTTGTGTGTACACCACGTGATAGGCATTGTTGCCTACGATGTCAGCGGCGGTTTCGGCGATGAAATTGCCGTCTGAATTTGCGTCGTTGTTGTCAATGTCGCCGCTTAGAATGGTCAAGTTAGTAGTCCAGTTGCGTTCGGTGAGCAAGGCTTCGGTTCCGGCAAAACCGCCATAGACTTTCACGCCATTCGGAATTCGGAAAGTGACTTCCCGTGCATCGCTGCCGCCGCTGCCGTCCACATCCACCTGAACAGACGGTTTGTAAACGCCGGCCGCCACCCAAATTTCATCGCCGCTGGCGGCGGCGGCCAACGCACTTTGCAGGCCGGTATAGGCGTTGACCCAACTGGTTCCGTTGTTAGCTCCTGTCGCCGAAGCATTTACGTAAATAACGGCTGCCCGAACAGGCAAGCAGATACAGAGCAAGACCAGACACAAGGCGCAAAAAAGCCGTTGTTTTTGATGAATGGAAAACAGCGTTTTCATAACAGAGATAGCGGTTGGTAGATGCACAAACCTTTGACTGCCGTTTCGCCTTGGTTTTACCGGCGTTGGTGCGGCAGTGTCAGCTATCTGTTAGTCCGAGAAACAGCGTTTGGTAAACAGGCTTGGAAGAGGATGATTTGGGAGATACGGCTGTGGACCCGAATGAGCAATAATATTAAAAAGTCATGAGTCTTGCGTCTTTAGTCTTGAGTGAATAATTGGATTTCAGATTGTTATAAATTCTCAAATACGCAATGTTCGGTTTGACGGAGGCGTTTCGGGCAATTTTTGCCCAAAACGCCTTCATTTTCTCAATGTACGTCTATTTCACCTGCGCCACCGTTCGCTGGCGAACCAATTAATGATGTCTATGCTTTTGTCGGCCTCCAAGTAGTGATGTCCATCTTCCAGTGCGGAAGGGTTGAGCGAATACAAACCGTTTTCCAAATCCTTGGCAAAATTATTGACCAAATCCGTCGTGGAATTCGCCACTAATATCCCCGTTTCAAGTTCTTCGTCTATGAAGATTATCTGTCCGTACTGTCCTGTTTCCGTTGGCGACAAATCGAGATAGAGACCGGTGTGTGATCCGTCGAAACCGAATTTCACCCAACCTGGATTAAAAATATTCGTAGCATCAATCTCTGGATCTGCTTTTTCCAAAGCGAACTTCTGTGTTTGCTCTGTTCTTTCACAGTGTTCTGATATAATTCGGTCAATGGGAAAAAAGTCCATTCCGAAAAACAGGTTTCCAGGATTTTCGTCGTCCGTCAGGCCGTTGTGCCATCGGTAGAGTTGCTTGAAATCTTGTGGCAGTTCTTTGCTTATAGCTTTTTCAAGTTCCTGTAGCTCCCTTTCTATCGCTGGTTTTTGCAACGAAAGGGCGGCTATTTTCTCGGCATTTGTGCGTAGCCATTCCTCAATTGCCGCAAGGCCGGTTTCAATCATATTGCTCTGTGTTTTTATAAACAGCTTCTAAAATCGCGCAAGGTGCGTTTTGGGCAATTTTTGCTCAAAACGCACCTTGCGCAAATCCGTATTGAATATTTCAGGTGCTCCGGCTGCTATAGTCGGGCTTTTCTGATGAGCGGAGCCACGTTTGCTCAACGCTTGGTTGCCCGTAGTTCCACCGGTTCGCCGTCTTCGTCCACGCCGCTGATGTTCAGTTCGTTGCCCCGGACGGTGCCTATCTGCTGGCCCGAGTCGGTCAGCGTCACGGAGCCGTCGAGCTGGCGGCTCACGGTGATGGTGCCAATTTCAATGGTGGTGTTCTCTGGAGCTTGGCCGGATAGTGTCCGGGTGATGGTGATGGACATGAGCACCGTACTTTCGGTTTGGCGGGTGACATTGAGGGTGCCGCTGGCCGTGCCACCCGAACCGGTGGCAGGCAAGGTGAGCGATTGGCCGTCAGCCTGCAAAAAAGTAAGGTTGTAAGTGCCAGCAATGCTGGCGGCGGCATCCGGGGCGGGTTCGTCTCCTCCCCGGTTGCAGGCAGACAGGGCGGCGGACAGCACCAACAGGGTGATCAGGCAACGTAGCGTGGTTGGTTTCATAGGTTTTGGCGATTTGTGGTTGGTTTGGACTTTAACGGGGAGGAGTTTTGCCAAAGGCGGAACTTGAAAAAATGACAGATGTCAATCCGCTGCGTTTTACAGACGCAAACAGACATACGCAAAAGCAGCAGCAAAGTTGCAAGCCGGGTTCTGTTTCGGGCCGGTGTCAAAAACGATTTTCGCCGAAAACCGAGCCGTAGATTTCTTATCTCCCCACCGCCAGCGGCCGTCCGATGCAGCCGTTCG
>JALOMD010000308.1 GCA_025455595.1 Cytophagales bacterium
TGGCCGAAACCGGCGTGGTGGCCTTGGTCGAGGGCCGCAACCCCGGCAGCAAGACCGTGGCCCTGCGTGCCGACATGGACGCACTGCCGATTGTCGAAGCCAACGACGTGCCGTACAAGTCGCTGACCGACGGTGTGATGCACGCCTGCGGCCACGATGCCCACACGGCTTCGCTGCTGGGCACGGCGCACATTCTGCATCAATTGCGGGAGCAATTCGACGGAACCGTGAAACTGGTTTTCCAGCCGGGCGAGGAGAAAATACCCGGCGGAGCCTCGCTGATGATCCGCGACGGGGTGCTGCAAAACCCGACCCCGCAGGGCATGTTCGGGCAGCACGTGGCCCCCAACATTCCGGCGGGCAAAGTAGGCTTCCGCGAAGGGCTGTACATGGCCAGCACCGACGAAATTTACGTGACCGTGGCGGGCCGGGGCGGCCACGGTGCCATGCCCGAATACAACATTGACCCGGTGCTCATATCGGCGCACATCATCGTGGCTTTGCAGCAGATTGTGAGCCGCCACGCGCCGCCGCGCATCCCGTGCGTGCTGTCGTTCGGCAAGGTGATTGCCAACGGAGCCACCAACGTGATTCCCAACGAAGTGCATATCCAAGGCACGTTTCGCACCATGGACGAGGAATGGCGCGAAACGGCGCACCGCCGCATGAAAAAAATGGCCGAAGGCATGGCCGAAGCCATGGGCGGCAGTTGCGATTTCGAGGTGCGCAAGGGCTATCCGTTCCTGAAAAACCATCCCGAACTCACGCGCCGCGCCAAAAGCTACGCGGTGGACTACGTGGGCGCAGAAAACGTGCTCGACTTGGACATTTGGATGGCGGGCGAAGACTTTGCGTACTATTCGCAGCAGACCGACGCGTGTTTTTACCGCCTCGGCACCCGCAACGAGGCGCGGGGCATTGTCTCGTCGGTTCACACGCCCACTTTCGACGTGGACGAAACCGCCCTGCCGCTCGGTGCCGGACTGATGGCATGGCTGGCGGTGAATGAGTTGTTGAATGGTTGAATTGCTGAATGGTTGTATTGTTGATTGGCGTTTAACCGCGTTTTGGGCAATTTTTGCCAAATTTGTGTCAGGCTGTAAATTGCCGTGCAGAGAATAATAAATGCTGTGAAAATGCAATCGTTAAACAAGCAGGCATTATCATTTTATCTGGTTTATCCTTTCATTTGGTTGATTGCATCTTTGCCGTTCGGTTTGCTGTACCTTGTTTCCGACGGTTTGTGTTTGCTGCTGAGGTTGTCTGGCTACCGCAAGAAGGTGGTTCTGGCCAACCTCCGCAACTCGTTTCCCGACAAAAGCCCGGCAGAAATCAACACCATTTGCCGCAACTACTACCGCTATTTGTGCGACTTGATATTGGAGACGCTGCGAACGCTAAAAATGGATGAGAAAGAATCCAAGACACGTTGCGTTTTCCACAACACCGCCTGGCTGAACCAGCTTTGCGCCAATAAACAGAGCATTGTCATTGTGATGGGGCACTACGGCAACTGGGAGTGGGCCGGGCCGAGTTTTACGCTGGCAACGGGCTTCCAGTTGGTGGTGATCTACCGGCCGTTGTCGCATCCGTACTTCGAGGAAATGATGTCAAGGATGCGCACCCGTTTCGGCACGCGCATCACCCCCGTAAACAACACCCTGCGCGACATGGTGGCAAACCGCAACCAGCTAACGGCCACGGCGTTCATTGCCGACCAAACGGCCACGCACGAAAACTCGTACTGGACCACGTTCCTGAACCAAGACACGGCCGTGTTCATCGGGCCGGAAAAGCTGGCGAAGAAATTCGGCTACCCAGTAGTCTATATGAACGTGCAACGGACGCGGCGCGGCTACTACGAGGTGTTCCCGGAACTGCTGTTTGCCGACCCGAAGACCGCCGCCGAAAACGAGATTTCGGAGGTTTTCATCAAGCGGTTGGAGCAAGAAATTGTGCGGGAGCCGGTGCCTTGGCTGTGGTCGCACCGCCGCTGGAAACATCCTCGCCCAACCAAACCTGAACTTATTGCCTGACAGATTGTTATCAGCAAGCTATTGGCTTTAAGCTGTTAGCTATTTTAAGCTGTTAGCTATTGGCTCTTAGCTTTACAGCAAGGCGTTTTAAGCAAAAATTGCCCAAAACGCCTGCGCCTGCTTGAAGGTTCTGCCTAATACTAAACTGTCATGAGTCTTGCGTCTTTGGTCTTGAGTAAGCAACTGATTGTCAATGGTTAAGTCTTCCTCGAATACGCAATGTTCGCTTTGTTTTAGTATAATTCCCAATTGTTTTCTCACAATCAAGAGTAATACATTGAAAATCAGTCTATGGCTTCGCTGTTCAGCTAAAAGCCAACAGCTAATACCTAACAGCCAATAGCTAATTGCCAACTAAACTCCTCATGCGTACAAGTAAAGAATTGATTCTGGCCACCAAGACGTTTGCCCAAGAAGACCGCCGCCGCAGTTGGGCCGAGACATTGGTTACCTTGGCCTTGATGCTCACCTTTTTGGTCATCACTTTCATGCCGTTGCCCATAGCCGTGCGTGTGTGCAGCAGCGTGCTGTGCGGCTTGCTTTACGTGCGCATGTTCGTGGTTTACCACGATTACCAGCATCACGCCATCTTGCAAAAGTCGAAACCGGCCTCGTGGCTCATGCAGGCGTTCGGTGTGTACATACTTGCGCCGCAAACCATTTGGAAACGGTCGCACGACCACCACCACAGCCATAATTCCAAGCTCACCATCACCGGCATCGGCTCTTACCCAACACTCTCGAAGCAGAAGTTCCTGAGCCTGACCAAGCGACAGCAGCGCATCTACTTGATCAATCGGCACCCGCTGACGGTGATTTTCGGCTATTTCACGCTGTTCATTTACTGGCTCAACGTGAAATCGTTTGTGCAAAGCCCCAAGAAGCACGTGGATTCGCTGGTGGCGTTGGTGTTTCACCTGGCGGCTGGAGCGGCGGTCTGGTATTTTTTCGGCGGACTCACGTTTTTCCTTGCTTGGTTCCTACCGTTTTTCCTTGCATTTGCCATCGGCTCGTACCTGTTCTACTCGCAGCACAATTTTCCGTCGGCCCAGTTTCGCGAAAACCACGACTGGACATACGACTACGCGGCCTTGTCGTCCACCAGTTTCATGGTCATGCACCCGGTCATGCACTGGCTCACGGGTGACATCGGCTACCACCACGTTCACCACATGAACTCGCGGATTCCGTTCTACCGCCTGCGCGAAACCATGCGTAACATTCCTGAACTACAGCAGGTTGCCACCACTTCATGGAGCCCGGTGGAGATATGGCGGTGTTTCCGCCTCAAGCTTTGGGATGCCGACAAAGGCCGGATGATTACGCTCAAGGAAGTGTAATGCCTTCCGCCAATACTCTCCAAAAGCGTGAACCCCCAACCTTTATAGGGTTCCAAACCCTATAAAGGTTGGCCGCCGCCCGTTTCTGCGTAAGCCCTGACTCCTCTATGACCTCTGTTTACCAGCCGACCATCGCAGACGCAGCCCTGCTCGCCGACTTGGGCCGGCGCACTTTCGAGCAGGCGTTTGCCGCCCAAAACACGCCCGAAAACATGGCGGCCTACCTGTCTGTGGCTTACACGACGGAACAGCTTGAAAAAGAACTGCGGGAAGAGAATTCCGTTTTTTACGTCGCCGCTGCGAACGGAACGCCCGTGGGCTACGCTAAAATCCACAAAGACTGCTGGCCTGACGATGAAAGCGTTTCGGTTGCCGGGCCGTGCGTGGAAATCAACCGGCTGTACGTGTTACAGGACAGCATCGGGACGGGGGTGGGCAAACTGCTGATGGAAACCTGCCTGCAAGCCGCCCGGCAACAGGGCTACCGCACCGTGTGGCTCGGCGTGTGGGAACACAACGCACGGGCCATTGCCTTCTACCGAAAATGGGGCTTCGAGACGTTCGGCTCGCACATTTTCCAACTCGGCGACGATGCACAGACCGACTTGCTGATGAAACGAAGCGTGTCCTGATTTCGGAAAGCGGAGGGCGGATTGCGGAAAAAAGCATGGAGCATAGAGCCAAGGGCATGGAGCAAGCGTTTTGGGCAAAAAACGGCTAAAACGCCGCGTCAAATCAATATTGCTCTTCTTGATCGGCTTCCTTGACTGGTTCAGGTTGTTGACCTACGGTTTCTATACGCAGACGCTGCTTGAAACCTTCTTCAAATTCAGCCACTTGCTTAACAACTTGAACGGCGAGCAGAATGGCAATAATGTGTATCCCCGAGGAAATGATGGTGAGGAAGGCGGTTTCGGCTATGTCATCGTCATCAATAATTTTGGAGAAAACCTGACTGATTACGTTTCCGCCGATGAATGCAAGCCACCAAGCGGTTACAATGGTATGGTTTACAGGTTTTTGGGTAATCTCAACTTGTGTTTTGTACCAAATCTCCTTCATGATTCGATAAGGTAAAACCAAGTTCGCCAGCGGTACAAACCATGAACCAGCCGCCCATCCTTCTGACATCTCTGTCCGGTGGCCAGCTTTCTGTAGATTGTGATAAGCCCGGCGGTACCACTGGATGTAAACAACGGCAAGAGCCAAATGCAATACCAGAACCAAAGCGTATGCACCTGTAAACAAAATTGCAATTAGAGCCGCCTGCATGTCTCCGCCTACGTTTTGGAACTGGGCTCCCGTGCCTAATATCAATAGACACGAAACGACAAGTAAGGCATAAGCAACTAACAAAGCCCAGAAGAAAAGAATTGTTCGCCGGGCACGTTCGCTGTTGTCAAGAATTGGAATCATGGGAGGATGACAGTTTGTAAAAAACGAAAGCAACACCAAAAGCGGCAAGATGCAAAACAAAAACCCCCGCTTTCCTTACAAGGCGGGGGTTTGGCAGCAACGGGAATCAGTGTTTTTTGACGTTTTAGGCAAAATTTGCCCAAAACGTTGTAGCCTTCGTCTCAGGTCTATTGTCTCGCATCTTTTGTCTCAAAGTTTCACTTCAACCGCTGGCTGAACAGCCACGGCAGCAGTTGCGGCTCCTTGAACGCCTGCGTCCAACTGTCGTGCTGGGCTTCGGGGTATTCG
>JALOMD010000309.1 GCA_025455595.1 Cytophagales bacterium
TCGAAGGCGAAGTTCATGGAATACGGGTAGGACAGCACCAGCGCATCGGGCTGTTGGCGGGCAATCAGGTCTTTGAGTCCTTTGAAGTACGGCTTACGCAAAGTCCACAGCGGCGTGTATTCTTCCAGCCGGAACTTTTGGAAACGCACGTTTTGCTCAGTCTCAAACACACCCGAACCCAAGGTCTTGCCTTTTTCGGCGGGCACCACCACTTGTACTTCAAGATTAGGAATCTCGTTCAGCCGGTTCAGGATGGCGTTGTAGTAATGGGGCAGTCCCCCGAAAAGAAACATGACTTTCATACCTCAAAGGTAGGGAAAAGGGGCTTTGGTACCGTGAACTGCGTGGACACCCATTTGGATTCGTTATTATCAGCTACCGATCTTGCCCTTTCAATACTTGCATGTGACTTACAGGTGATCGAATGTTTCAAACATTCTTGCTACAGCAGCCACGCCAAGCTTATCTTTGCACTTGTATTCAAGTTCGTTTGTCAGACAGTCACTATCACCCGTATATGTATATTTATACTCACTCAACTCAATTTTTGAGCAAATACATGCTTTTTTTAATGCTTTCATTATTTCGTATTTGTTTGGAAACAGCCATGGCGCAAGACATGCGGCGCGGTTTGGTGGCGTGTTATCCTTTTGACGGAGATGCCGATGACTACAGTGGCAATGCTAACAATGGAATGATCAGGGGGGCATCGTTAACCACTGGCCGGAGTGGTCTTGTGAATGGTGCGTACAATTTCGATGGTCAAAACGATTACATTGAGGTTTCCGCTGTCAATTTTCGCAATAACAATTATAGCTTTTCTTTGTGGGCTAATCCGAAAGCCATTCCCTTAGCCGGTCAGGCGGGCTTCATCATATCAATCGGCAGTTCGCGCGGCGACCAAGCGATATCAATCAACCACGACTATACAAATGCGAACAGTGGTTATGTAGGTGGCGGCTACAACGGCATAGAATCTAATTCAATCATCACAACTGGCAGATTGCCCGATGCCAACCAATGGGTGCATTTGGTAGTTACCAGAGACAATAACAATATTAGGTTCTACAGGCAAGGTGTCCTTGTGGGCACAGCATCAACCAACGGTGCTTCTCCTTTTTATGGCACTGGCGCTGTCAGGCTTACCATTGGGGGCAGATCAACTATCGGTCAATTTTTCAATGGTTCCGTTGACGAAGTTACAATCTACAATCGTGCAATCAATGATGAGGAAGTCAGGCAGCTTTTTACCGTAGGGCAACCTTGTTCCCCGTTGCCGCCAAAAGTCACCGTGAAAGACACGACCCTCTGCGGCCCCGGAACCGTAACCCTCTCTGCATCCAGCGACAAGGGAGGTGCAACCTTCCGCTGGTATGATGCCGCCGGGAAATTAGTCTTTACTGGCAATCCCTTCTCAACCTCCATTACAACCAGCACCTCATTCCAAGTTGAGGCGGTCGCAAATGGGATGACCAGCCTACGTGACCAAGTTTCTATTACAGTCAATCCAATTCCTGAAATTACCTTGAACCTACCTGATTCTGCAGACGAGTGCGCGGTTGTGCTGTTCAGAGCCAATGCGTCAAAAGGAAAACCGCCTTACAGGTACGAATGGAATCTACCCGATTCAACTGCCAACGGTCCGTCAATTTCCTATCAATTCCATAGTGGCGGCAGCCAGCTTGTGACTTTGAAAATAAGCGACGCAGCCGGTTGCCAAGCGCAAAATGCGGCAGCAGTAAGGGTGAAACCGGATACAGTAATTGTGCCAAATGTTTTCACGCCCGACGGCAATGATATCAACGATTTCTTCCTGCCATATGCAAAATGCATTGACCAATACACGTTTCGCATAGAAATCAATGACCGTTGGGGACGGCCCGTAGCTATTGCTAATGGCCCTAACGGTTGGGATGGCAGGAGGGAAAACGGGCAGTTGGCAGCCAATGGTGTGTATTATTACGCCATGGAAATGCGCAAAACGAGAGGGCCCCAACTGTTTTTCAGGGGTTGGGTAATGTTACTTGCAGAGTGAGGGACCTATTTCAAACATCCGCCTATTTTTGCGTCCTTTCGACAGAATGCTTGGCAGGCATTTTGGGCAGAAATTGTCCAAAATGCTTATATCTTGAAGCTTATGCCAGCCACATCTGCGAGTCGAGAACCTAAGCCTTCAATTTTGCATTCCCGTGGCAGATGCGTAACATTGCTGCCCGAAAAGCAATCGAGACGAGCATGGGTTTGCCTAAAATATTGAAGAAACTGTTGCCTGCGGAGTGGGTTTACCAATACGAGTTGCGGTCGCTGCACAAGACCATCAACTCGGACATGAGCGAGGCGGACTGGCGCAGCAAAGGCAGTCCCTTGCCGCCACCCAACGCCGTGAAATGGGCCGCCATGCGCCACTACGCCAAGCTGCACCACGCCACTGTTTTCGTGGAAACGGGCACATTCATGGGCGACACCACTTTTGCCATGCGGGACACGTTTGAGCAACTGCACACCGTGGAATTCGATGCCAAGCTGTACCAAAGGGCCACAACCCGGTTTGCCCAAACCCCGCGTATCACGGTTTGGCACGGCGACGGCGGTGCCACGCTGCCGGAAGTGCTGAAAAAAGTTTCGGCAACGGCAACTTGCGTTTTCTGGCTTGACGGGCATTATTCCGGCGGCGTGACGGGCAAGGCTACGGCCAACACGTCGGTAACCGACGAGGTGAAGGTCGTTTACGCCCACGGCAAGCAGCATGTGATTCTCATTGACGATGCCCGCCTCTTCAACGGTACCAACGACTACCCTTCTCTGGAGAGCTTGACGCAACTGGCCCGCACGCGCGACCCCGACTGCGTGTTTTCGGTGCAAGACGATATCATACGCATCACACCCAAGCCATGAAACAGCGGATTTACGACTTTTTGTACGCACTGGGTTTGGACGTAAAGCTGGTGCGGTCCGAAAACACCCGCTGGCTGCAAAACCGCAATCTGCGGGCGGTGCTTGACATCGGTGCCAACACGGGCCAGTTTGCCCAGCGCATTCACGAACTGTTGCCAAACGCGCAGATATTTTCCTTTGAGCCGATTTCCGAATGTTACAATGAATTGGTACGCAACACGGCTTCGATAGGCGTAAAAACGTATCCGTTCGCTTTGGGCGACTCCAACGAATCTGTTGCCATCAACGTAAGCAGGCATTCGCCGAGTTCGTCGCTGCTTGAAATGGCCGACCTGCATCACCAAACTTTTGCAGGCACCGAATACGACCACCAAGAAACCATCCAAGTGAAACGGCTGGACGATGTAGCCGCTACGCTCTCGCTGCCGGAGCCGTTCATGGCAAAGATTGATGTGCAAGGCTTTGAAGACCGTGTGATTCGCGGGGGCGGTGAGACGCTGCGCCGAGCCGATTTGATTGTCATCGAGACATCGTTTCGGGAATTGTACAAAGGCCAAGTACTTTTCGATGGCATTTACAGCCAACTGAAAGAACTGGGGTTTGTGTTCGCTGGAAACTGGACACAGGCCAAAAGCCCCGCTGACGGCAGCATCCTCTACGCCGAATCAGTGTTTGTAAAACCGTGATGGCCGTGTCAAAAAGGAATGTCCAACTTTGGCAAAGTTGTTCCGGCGGCCATTTGTGGGCGAACACCAACTTTGCCAAAGTTTGCCTTCACCCAAGGTCAGAGTCAGACGCTACCGCCGTGACATGAAAATCGGAATCATTGAAATCTGCGAGCCAAACCATTACACGGCGGTAGAAGCATTGGCTGAGACCTACGCCTGCGATTCCAGCAACGAGATTTTCTTATTTGTCACCCCCCTGATTGCCGATTTGCTCCAGTCCTTAAACCGACACAAGGCCGTCAGACTGGTGGTGCAACAAGCCGACGAAGACACGCTTTCTTTCCTAAAGCGCATACTTGCTTACCCGCTTGACCGGCTACATATCAACACCGTTTCGCGTGATTATGGTGCGTTTGCAGATGTTGATTGGCAAGGAGCCGTGTATCTTTCCGTCCACAATACGGAACAGTGGTTTGACAACGGCCTGCGTAACCGATTCGGGCTGTTCCGCCACCAACTGGCCGAGGCATGGCGCGAAAAGCGTTTTGGCAAAATTTGGCAAAAAACGGTTCTGTTCGCCAAGGATTTCGGCAGGCAACGCGACCGGGAGCGGTTGCTGCGCAAACTGATGCGGATTGACTACAAGATGCTGGTTTACAGCGAAGCCCACCAAGCGTATATCAGCCGGTTTGTTCCCGAAGCACGGGTTTTGGTATTTCCATTCGCTTTGCATACCCACTTGCCCGACCGGTCAAGCGCAAACAAACGACTACGCATCTGCATACCCGGCACGGTTTCGTCGGCTCGGCGCGACTACGATGGCTTTTTTAGGCTTTTGGAAAAGAGTGCATCGAATTGGACAGAGAAAATCACTGTGGATTTGCTGGGATACATTCCGAAAGACGAAGTAAACATCCGTACCCGAATTGGTCATTTGCGGAAAATAGGTTTCGATTTGTTGGCATACGACAATTTTATTGATACAAGCCGCTACGACGCGTTATTGAGCCAGGCCGATCTGATATTGGGAAATCTTAAAGTGCAATTGAATCCGTACCAACGGTATGGCAGCACCAAAGAAACGGGCGTAATTTTCAACATTATCAAAAGCGGCAAACCGGCCTTGTTGCCTGGCGACTACCCCGTTGACCGCGACTTGGCTGCGGCGGTTCGCTTTTTCGGTGATTATACAGAATTACAGAAAGCCGTCAGTCAATTTCTTTCCGACCGTTCGTTGCTTGAATCAATGAAGCACCAAGCCAAGAAAGCTGTCCTGGCGTACACGCCGGAAAACCTGCTTAATCGCTTGAAATCGTAACGGGTTTGAATAGCGGAACAAAAGGCGTTTTGGGCAAATTTTGCCTAAAACGCCCTAACAACTACAAAAGCGACTGTACCAGAAAAGAATCCATTTTATAATACTACTGGACATGGCGATTTACGTGATTTTCAAGGATTGTATTATTTCGAGAAACTGGGCAAGCTTCACAAAACGCTGCTTTACCAATGACTGGC